>NZ_JBHMQT010000023.1:0-90461 GCF_042435035.1 Sphaerimonospora cavernae | reverse complement strand
GAGTAGGACGCCGCCGGACAATCTTTTTGTGGAGGCCATCCCTTGTGGGGTGGCCTTCACGCGTTTCTGGGGGTGTTCCCCCCCGGGGGGGCGGGCAGGTCGGGCGGATGCGCCGGCCGACGTAGGACCGTGCCCGAGACCCCCGGTCACAGCAGACCCCACCGTTCATCACTCCCCAGCCACCACCAGAGAACCCCAGCCACCACGAGAACCTGCTACCAGACCCGGCCACCGCGAAGCCGGCCCCCCCATGAGATTGGGATGTCGGGGATTGTCGAGTGGGCTCACCTACTGGCGTGGGCGCGTTAGGCTGGAAGGGCCGGGCCACCCACCGCGGGTGGCCTTCTTCGCGTCAGGTAGAGAGCGAATGGCTTCGACGCGAATGTGGCCTCAGGCGCCACGATCACAACTGGTCTTCCTGGAAAGCCGCCGGTATCGGACTTCTCCCCTACGCAGAGCACCGGGAAGGGCCCAGGACCGCGAACAGGAACTCGGACGCAGAGCCGTACGCGGTGAGCGAGCAACAGAGGATAGAAGTGAACAGAGAAGACGGGCGTGACGGCGCGGACCGTGGCGAGAACAAGCGCCCATACAACCGCGAAAGGGATGGGTACCGGGCCGGAGATGCCGGCGGTGCCTTCCGCGGAGGCGCTCGCGGTGACGGAGGAAGCAGGGGCGACGGGGGTCGCTATGGCGATCGACGGCAGGGATCCTCGCCGGATTACGGGGATCGACGCGACCGAGGTGAGCGCGGTGACCGGGGCGACCGCCCGTTTCGACAGGACAGAGGTGGTCCGCGCGGCCAGGAGTCCCGTTTCAGCGGCGGCTACGGCTCGCGAGACCGTGACGAACGGGGCAATAGGGGCTACGGTGAGCGCGGTTCGTCCCGCAACGGAGGCGATTACCGTGACCGCGATCGTGACGAGCGTGGTGCTCGTGGCTCTCGGCCCGACGCCCGTAGTGGTTCCGGCGGACGGTACCAGGGCGAACGTCGCAGAGAAGGCGGATACGACGATCGTCGTCAGCGTACGCCCTGGAATCGGGATGACGCGGCCGGAGGCATGAGTGGCCGCCGCTCCTATGGCGATAGGGACGCCGCCTCCCGAAGCGGCTACGGTCGTGACCGTGATGACCGAGGCGGCCGTGATGACCGAGGCGGCCGGCCGTACCGCGATCGTGATGATCGCCAAGGCCGGGATGCACGGTTCGGTTCTCCTGGTGGCAGGCCGCAAGGCGGCGGTCGGCGGGAGGGCGCTGATCGAGATGGCCGGGGCTACCGTGACCGTGACTGGGATCGGGACCGGTCGGCAGCTCGCGGAGGCGGTGGCGGTGGATTCGGAGGCCGGTACGGCTCCCGCGACCGCGATGACGACCGTGGCGGCCGTCCGTTCCGGGACCGTTATGGTCGAGACGACACGGGCGGCCGTCCGTTCCGGGAGCGTCGTTATGAATCCGGCGGGCATGATGAGACAGCCCAGGAACGCTCCGACCGTCCGCGGCGCACCTATGAGGACAGAGACTCCTACCGTGATCGGGGGAGCCGCCCGTCGGGTGATCAGGCCGGCTCGCGCGGGAGGTACGGCTCCCGCGATCGTGACCAGCGGAGCGGCCGGGATGCGGGATCTTTCCGGGATCGCCGGGAAAGTCGGCCAGGGCAGAGCCGTGAGGAGGGCGCTCGGCCCTTCGGAGGCCGCGATCGCGACAGGAATTCCGGCGACCGCTCGCGTTCTTTCAGCCGGGAGGACCGGGATCGGCCGCGTTCTTTCAGCCGGGAGGACCGGGATCGGCCGCGTTCTTTCAGCCGGGAGGACCGGGATCGGCCGCGTCCCTTCAGCCGAGGTGAACGCGGCTCGGAAGGCCGTGAGGTGCTGCCCGAACTGGAAGCCGACATCACGCCGGATGAGCTCGACAGGGAGGCTCGGGCGGAGTTGCGTTCACTTCCGAGCGACCTCGCCGACCTGGTGGCCAGCCACCTTGTCGCGGTGACGCGTGCGCTGGGCGCGGACGACCCCGAGCGGGCCTACGAGCATGCGAAGGTGGCCCGGCGCTTCGCCACCAGGATCGGCATGGTCCGGGAGGTCAGCGGCATTGCCGCCTACCGGGCCGGGCAGTATGCCGAGGCGCTCGGTGATCTCCGTGCGGCGCGCAGGCTGACCGGGACCGATGCGTACCTGCCGGTGATGGCGGACTGCGAGCGTGGTCTCGGCCGTCCGGAGCGGGCGCTCGACCTGATCCGTTCGCAGGAGGCCGAGCGGCTGGATCGCGCGGGCACGATCGAACTCGCGATTGTCGAGTCCGGGGCTCGCCGTGATCTCGGTCAGTACGACGCGGCAGTGATCACGCTCCAGCGGGTGCCCGAACTGCGCGACCCGCAGCCGAAGTCCTGGTCCGCCCGGCTGTCCTTCGCCTATGCGGATGCGCTGGCGGAGGCTGGACATGACGCGGCGGCGATCGACTGGTTCGCGCGGGCGATGGCCTTCGATGAGGACGGCGAGACCGATGCCGCTGAACGCTACGCCGAGTTGACCGGCACCGCCATCGAGGACATCGAGGAGGACTTCGATGAGGAGGCCTTCGCCGAGGGGGGCTTCGACGCGGAGGACCTCGGTGCTGATCCGAACGAGGCGGAGGCATCGGACGTTCTCCCCGAATCGGATGACGAACCGGCTGCCGCGGATGTGGCCACCACATCTGAAGGCGATGACGCTGAGCGCCAGCAGGACGTGTCCGCTTTCGGCCCCGCGTTCATCGAGCCCGACTTCGGCGACCTCAAGGACCGGGACGATCTCAAGGACCGGGAGGCCGACGAGAAGAAGCCCGATCTGGGTGATGTGCTCGATGACTCCGCGGACCGGGACAAGACCCACGAGTAACCACATGACGTACGGCAGGGCGCCGCTCGCAACGGTTCACCGTATCGGCGGCCGCCCTGCCGGCGTCGGACTCGGGAGAGAATTCGGAAAGAATGTTCGTTCCGGCGCCGGCGAGGCTTCCCGGGATCACGCGTCCGGTGTGCGGTCCAGCCAGTGCAGGATGCCCGCGACATTCGACGGCGCTCCGCTGAGCAGTTCGAACTGTTCGGCGGTCGCGTCGTCGGCCCGCATCGCCGTGTAACGCTCGCGGGTCCGGTCACGGACCATGGCGACGGCGTGGTCGAGGTCGAGACCTTCCGCCCGGGCCTGCCGGGTGAGGTCCACCCACACCCGGAGTTCCTCCGCTGAGCGCTCCAGGGTCTCGGGCACCGCCTCCACGGGCCCGTAGTGGCTGAACAGGAGGCGCTGGGGTCCCAGCGCCTCGAACAGGGCGATCGAGTCGAGCGCGACGCCCAGGTCGAAGTCCGGCGGCGGAGTCGCGGGCCGCAGATCGCCCGTCTCCGGCAGGTAGACGCCCGCGGCGTCGCCGACGTACAGGTCGCCGGTGAGGGAGTCGAGCAGCCCGACGTGGTGTTTGGCATGTCCGGGGGCGTAGTGGCTCGACAGCGTCCGGCCGTTTCCCAGGTCGATGCTGCCGGTGTCACCCAGCGCCCGGATTCGCGCGGCGTCGGTGGGCGCGAGCGTGCCGAACAGCACGTCGAGCTTGTCCCCCCACACCATCTTGGCACTGGCCATCAGCCGCGAGGGGTCGGCGAGGTGCCGGGCGCCCTTCTCGTGCACCACGATCTCGGCGGAGGGGTAGTACTCGGCGATGTCGCCCACCCCGCCCGCATGGTCGAGATGGATGTGCGTCACCACGACGGTGGCCAGGTCGCCGGTCCCGACTCCGAGGGAGGTCAGCGCGTCCCTGACGACGGGCGCGGAGGTAGACGTGCCGGTCTCGACGAGGCATGGACGATCGCCCAGGATCAGGTATCCGGCCGTTATGCCCGAATAGCCGGCCATGCGAGTGTCGATCTCGTACACGTCGCCGCCGAGCGGTCTTACGTTGTCCACTCCCCACCTCATAATCCACAGAACGGCATTCGACGTCTCGGGGACCCAGCCTAACCAGCGACAGTGATCCCGGAAAGGAAGGGGATCGCATGCATCGCAACGAGGTGGTGCTGGTCGGCAGGCTGTCGATGGAGCCGGTCCATCGGGACCTGCCGAGTGGCAACGTGCTCACGCAGTGGCGTCTGGCCGTCCGCCGACCGGCGGGCCATCCCGGTTATCAGCGCTCTGACGCGGTCGAATGCGCCACGTTCGACGACCGCGTGCGCGACATGCTCGACGGATGGCGACTCGATGACGTCGTCGAGGTCGAGGGTGCGCTGCGCCGTCGCTGGTGGCTGGGCGGCAACCGCTACGAGGTCGAGGTCAGTACGGCTCGCCGCGTCGACGAGGAGTGAGCCGGCGATGGGTCAGGCATAGTGATCACTCCGTCGCGAACGTACGCAGGACCAGGCCGGTGCGCGGCTTGGGGCCGAACGAGGTGGACTTGCGTGGCACCCGTTCCCCCTGGGCCGCCACCGCCAGCACGTCGTCGGTCGCCAGTGGGTTGAGTAGCACGGCCGTCCCGCCCGTCCTGCGCGCGAGCCGTACGGCGGCCTCCGCGTCGTGGTGCACGACCAGCACTGTTTGCTCGCTGTCGTCGATGCCCCAGACTTTCGGCAGCAGGAACATGGTGAGGACGGAGGTGTCGAGCGACTTCCACCGGGCCGAGCGCTCGGCGGGCATCGCGTGGCCGACCTGCAGGGGGTCCGGGTCCGTGAGCAGATGCGGTGGTCCCTCCCCGGCGAGCACGAACGCTGGGCCGGAGGCTGTGGCGAGTCCGGCGAGGGCGTCTTCGAGAGAGGTGAACTCATGGACCTGCCCCGCGCCCTTGGCCCGGGTCACGGCTTCCTCGACCGACAGGCCGGGGATGACCCGGTGGATCGGCTTCAGATCCGGTGGGTAGGCGGTCGAGTCCACCAGGAAGGCGAGCCCGTAGTCCCACGGGCCGGGCCCGGGGTGGTCGCTCCGCAACGCCTCATAGGTGGCGTAGCGGTGGTGCCCGTCGGCGATGAGCGCCTGCCGGTCGCGCAGGTCCTCGGCGACCGCGGCGACCTCGTCAGGGTCGGTGACCGCCCACAGCCGGTGGTGCACGCCGTCGCGGGTGCGCAGGTCGGCCAGGGGGAAGCGCTGGGTCGCGACGTCGTCGACCAGGCGGGAGGCCGTGCCGCCGCCCTCGTACACCAGGAAGATCGGCTCCAGGTTCGCCTCGGTGGCCCGCATCAGCGCCAGACGGTCGGCGACCGGTCCGGGCATCACGTGCTCGTGCGGCAGCACTGCTCTCGATCCGACGCACACCGCCCCGATCAGGCCCCGCTGCAGGAAGCCGACACCGTTCTGCTCGTACACGTACAATCCGGGCAGGTCGTCCACGGTCAGCACGCCGGTTTCGAGCCACTCGAGAAGCTCGTCGCGCGCCTCCCCGTAATGGCTCACTCCGGGAAGGATCAGCCGCACCACGTTGTTCGGATGACGGCTGAGTAGATCCCGGGCGTCGTCCGGGGAGACGAGATCGTACGGCGGGGAGGTGACCGCGGCCAGATCGTCCACCGTGAAGCGCACACCGCGGAACGGACGTAGCACCAGTCCCGCCCGTTCAGAACTCTCCATATCGGGCATGTTGCCACAAGGCCCGGGCTCCCCGAATGCCGCGGTGCCCGGATATCGATCGACGACATGAGACGCAGGAGGCCATACCCAATGACTCAGGGAAGAAACGGGGCGTCGGACTTCTCCGATCGCGGCGCCCCCTCCGGAGACGTCTACGAGTGGTTCACGCGGGGAGTGAAACTGCTGCGGGAGGGCAGTCCCGCAGCGGCCACCGCGCTACTGCAGCGGGCCGCGCAGGCGGAGCCGGAGTCGCGCAGCATCCGCGAAGCCCTCGCTCGAGCCCAGTTCAACTCCCGCCATTACAGCGAGGCTGCCTGCACCTTCCAGTGGATCGTCGACGCGAACCCGGCGGAAGACTACGCCTACTACGGCCTCGGCATGGCCCGGTGGCGTACCGGCGACGTGGAGGGGGCCCAGGAACCGCTCGCCGTCGCCGTGGCGATGCGGCCCGACCTGCGCCACTACGTCTCGGCGTTGAAGCAGGTGCGCGCGACGCTGCGGGCGAGGCGCGCATGACCGGCCCTATGACCGGCCCTGTGACCGGCCCTGTGACCGGCCCTATGACCGGCGCGGGCGACGACGAGGCGGAGCGGCCGCGGGTGCCGGTGCTCCTCGACGCCTACGACACGCTCCTGCTCGATCTCGACGGGGTGGTCTACCTCGGCAGGAACGCCGTCAGCGGTGCCCCCGAGGCGCTGACGGCGGCCCGGGACCGGGGGGTGCGGCTCGCCTTCGTGACCAACAACGCGTCCAGGACGCCGGGTGCGATCGCCCAGCACCTGCGTCATCTCGGAGTCCCCGCCGGGCAGGAGGACGTCGTGACCTCCGCCCAGGCCGCAGCCCGGCTGGTGGCCGAGCGGGTGCCCTGGGGGTCGGCCGTGCTGGTGGTGGGCGGTATGGGCCTGCGCATGGCCGTACGGGCACACGGGCTGCGCCCGGTGACCACGGCGGGCGACGCTCCCGCCGCCGTGGTTCAGGGCATGTGGGAGGGCGTGTCCTACGGCCTGCTGTCGGAGGGTGCGCTCGCCGTACGGCAGGGCGCGTGGTTCGTGGCGGCCAACGGCGACACGACGATGCCCACCGGGCGTGGTCAGCTGCCCGGCAACGGTTCGATGGCCCGGGTCATCGCCACGGCGACGGGAGTAGAGCCCGTGGTGGCCGGCAAGCCGGAGCCGCCGCTGCACCGCGAGTCGATGATCCGTACGGAGTCGCGGCGCCCGCTGGTCGTCGGGGACCGGCTTGACACCGACATCGAGGGCGCCAACCGGGCCGGGGTGGACAGCCTGCTCGTGCTGACGGGGGTGGCGGGACCGCTCGACCTGCTCATCGCGGGCCCGTGTCATCGCCCCACGCACATCTGCGCCGACCTGTCCGGCCTGCACACCCCCACGGCCCGGGTACGGCGGAGCCGCACCGGGTGGGAGTGCCGCGGCTGGAACGCCATGTGGGAGGAGGACGGGCGGCTCCGGCTCTCCGGCCCGGCGGACGGCGAGGATCCGGTGGACGGGTTGCGCGCCGCGTGCGCCGCCGCGTGGGAGATGGCGGGAGACGGCCGGGTCGATGAGGACGCCGTCAAGCCGGTCCTGTCGGCCCTCGGAACATGAGGGCTACAGGAGCTTGCGTAGGCGGAGCAGGTCGCCGAGGCTGGCGTCGATCTTGACGCGGCCGCCGAGGAGGGCGCGGGCCAAGTCGAGTTCGCCGTTCACCATGGAGATCAGGTCTGCGCTGCTGAGGGTGAGCTTGACCTCCGCCGGGCGGCCGTCCTCTGGCGGGACCTCCTTGAAGGGGTCGAGCCCTTGGCGGTGGATCCGGCCATAGAAGGTCACGCCGAGGTCGGAGATCCGGCAGGCCAGCCTGCGCTCCACCACGTGCTTGGCGCGGTCATCCTCGCTGATCTCGTCGAACTGCTCGACGAGTCTCTCCAGCGCCGCCCGGCATTCCTCGACGGTCGCCATCAGATTCGCGCGGAGGAGGCCGCCTGCTTTGGCTGGCGGGGGAATCCGCGCTCCCTCCCTTCGGGTTTTGTCGGCGCCTGCCGATAGCGTGGTGATCTCGTTACTGAAGGTGGGAGGTGAGCGTGCGTAGGTCGTACGAGTTCCTGCTGCGCCCCACCGGCAAGCAGGCCGCCGCGCTCGCGCAGTGCCTGGAAGATCACCGGGTGTTGTACAACGCGGCGCTGGAGCACGCCGACGTGAACGCGGCCGTCAACATCCTCAGGGCAGGGCTTGCCCTTCGCGACGCTGCGGAAGCGGCTTAGCGAGAAGCCGCTCCCTTCAGGGAGCGGAGGAGTCACGTGCTGTCCTTTCTCTCCACGGACCTTCGACGGCCTTCCCCGGACATGACTGTCCGCTACCACGACGGTAGCTTTCCACGTGGGCACTGTGCGAAATCCGGGAAACGCGGCAGCCGCCACCGGCGAAGACCCGCCGGAGACGACGCGACCGTCTCCGGTGTCCGATAGCGTCGAGGCGACCAGTTCGGAGGGCGGCGGACATGGCGGACGCGGGATACGGCGTGCTCACCAGCCCGCTTGATGGAGGGGACCGATGACCGAGATCGGCGACGCGGGGCCGGAGCGCTCCCCGTTAGGGGGCGATATCGATCCGGCGATGTCGCCCATCGGCCGGCTCGGCGACACGCCGGTGGCCGGACACGTTGCGATCTTCGAAGAGGTGCTCACCGGCCTTGAGGCCGTGCTCGCGTCGGTGGACGATCAGGCTCTCGATCCCACCGTGGACGTGCTGCCGTGACCAGGCGGATGCGGCTGGACAGTGAGCTCGTACGGCGCGGGCTCGCGAGGTCACGCGAGCAGGCGGCCGGACTGATCAAGGCCGGCCGGGTCTCGGTGGCCGGCCGTCCCGCCGACAAACCGGCGACCCAGGTCGACACCGCCACCGCCATCGTGGTCGTGGAGATCCCCGAGGGGCCGGACTACGTGTCGCGGGGCGCGCACAAGCTCCTCGGCGCGCTGGAGGCGTTCGAGGGGCTCACGGTGGCGGGGCGGCGGTGCCTCGACGCGGGCGCCTCCACCGGCGGCTTCACCGACGTGCTGCTCAGGCAGGGCGCGGCGCACGTCCTCGCCGTCGACGTCGGGTACGGCCAACTCGCCTGGTCGCTGCGGACCGACGAGCGGGTGTCGGTCATGGAGCGGGTGAACGTCCGCGATCTGTCCCGGGAGATGGTGGGGGAGCCCCCGACCCTGATCGTGGGCGACTTGTCGTTCATCTCGCTGCGCCTGGTCCTGCCCGCCCTGGTGGCCTGCGCGGCGGAGGTGGCGGAGTTCGCCCTGCTGGTCAAGCCGCAGTTCGAGGTGGGCAGGGAGCGTGTCGGCTCGGGAGGTGTGGTCCGTGATCCCGTGCTGCGCGCCGAGGCCGTCGCCGACGTCGCGGCGGCGGCCCGGGCCATGGGTCTGATCGTGAAGGGCGTCACGGCGAGTCCGCTGCCCGGGCCGTCGGGGAATGTCGAATATCTTCTGTGGCTTGGGAAGGGATCGGGACACGAGCCGGTACCCGATCTGACGGCGGCGGTCGAGCGGGCGGTGGCGGAGGGACCTCGGTGAGCGACGCGTGAACACCAAGCTGACGGCGAACACCGGGCTGACGGCGAACACCAAGCGGACGGTCCTCGTCACGGCGCATACCGGCAGGGTGGCGGCGGTCGAGAGCGCCAGGCTGGTGACCAACCGGCTGATCGGCGCCGGCCTGAACGTGCGGGTGCTCGACTCCGAGGCCGAGGAGATCGGCTGTGCCGGCGCCGAGGTGGTTCCGGAGAACCGGGCGGCGCTCGACGAGGCCGAGATGATCATAGTGCTGGGTGGTGACGGGACCCTGCTGCGCGCCGCCGAACTGGCCCGTCCCGTAGGCGTGCCACTGCTCGGCGTCAATCTCGGGCACGTGGGCTTCCTCGCCGAGGCGGAGGTGGAGGATCTCGCCGCGGCCGTCGACCGCGTCGTCGAGGGGCGCTACGACGTCGAGGAGCGGATGACCGTCGATGTCGTGGCCCGCCTGAACGGCTCGGTCATCGCTGAGACGTGGGCGCTCAACGAGGCGTCCGTCGAGAAGGTGGACCGCATGCTGGAGGTCGTCGCCGAGATCGACGGACGCCCGCTGTCGCGATGGGGCTGCGACGGCGTGATCTGCGCGACGCCGACCGGTTCGACGGCCTACGCGTTCTCCGCGGGCGGACCGGTGGTCTGGCCGGAGGTGGAGGCGTTGCTGCTGGTGCCCAACAGCGCGCACGCGCTGTTCGCCCGGCCGCTGGTGGTCTCTCCGCGGTCCACGCTCGCGGTCGAGATCGTCCCCGGCACCGGCCCCGGGGTCCTGTGGTGCGACGGCCGCCGCCGCTTCGACGTCCCGCCCGCCGCCCGGGTGGAGGTCCGCCGGTCGGCCGTTCCCGTACGGCTCGCCCGCCTGCTCGGCGTGGAGACCACGGGCGCGCCGTTCACCGACCGCCTGGTCGCCAAGTTCGAGTTGCCGGTGGAGGGCTGGCGGGGCCGCGTCCGTCCACCATGACGGTGCTCTCATCGAAAATCTTGACGCATTACGCATAGGATTTCGTGGGCACTTAAGGAGTATTCCGTGGTCCCCACCATGGCAAAGATCACGGAAGACGACTCAGATCGGTCGGCGAATCGGGAGGGACCAGTGCGGCCAAGGGTCGAGGAGGTCCGCATCCAGGGGCTCGGCGTGATCGACGAGGCCGTTCTGGAGCTGTCACCGGGATTCACCGTCGTCACCGGGGAGACGGGCGCGGGCAAGACGATGGTGGTCACCGGGCTCGGCCTGCTGTTCGGCGGCCGGGCGGACCCGGCGCGGGTCCGCCC
Organism: Sphaerimonospora cavernae; assembly: GCF_042435035.1. NCBI lineage: Bacteria > Bacillati > Actinomycetota > Actinomycetes > Streptosporangiales > Streptosporangiaceae > Sphaerimonospora > Sphaerimonospora cavernae. The sequence continues at coordinate 80,063 of NZ_JBHMQT010000023.1, read as the reverse complement.
CGGAGCCGATCGGGCGACGGTCGAGGGGACACTCGTCGTCGACCCGGACGGCCGGGCGGCCCAGCAGGTCGCCGAAGTCGGCGGCGACGTCGAGGAAGGCGCGCTCATCATCTCCAGGACCGTGTCGTCCGAGGGACGATCCCGCGCCTGGCTGGGCGGCCGTTCGGTCCCGGTGGGGACGCTCACGTTCATCGCCGACGACCTCGTGGCCGTGCACGGGCAGATGGACCAGCAGCGGCTGCTCCAGCCGGGCCGCCAGCGGGCGGCCCTCGACCGCTACGCGGGCGACGACCTCGTCAAGCCGCTACGCGCCTACGAACAGGCCTACAAGCGCCACAGGCAGGTCGGGGAGCTGCTCGGCGAGCTGAGCACCAGGGCCAGGGAGCGAGCCCAGGAGGCCGACGTGCTGCGGTTCGGCCTGGCGGAGATCGAGAAGGCCGAGCCTCGGGACGGGGAGGACGTTGAACTCAGGGAGGAGGCCGAGCGGCTCGCGCACGCGGATGCGCTGCGCACGGCCGCCACGACGGCGCATGGCGCGCTCCTCGGCGACCCGATGTCCGGTGAGCAGGGTGTGCAGGACGCGGTGTCGCTGGTCGGCCATGCCCGGTCGGCGATGGAGGCGGTGCGCGCCTTCGACCCCGTGCTCGCGAGCCTCGCCGATCGGCTGGCCGAGGCCGGTTACCTGCTCTCGGACATCGCGACAGAGCTGGCCGCCTACGCCGAGTCCGTCGAGGGCGACCCGGCGCGGCTGGCAGCCGTACAGGAGCGCAGATCGCTGCTGACCGGGCTGACCCGCAAGTACGGCGCGGACGTGGCCGCGGTGCTGGCGTGGGCGCGGCAGGCCGCCGCCAGGATCACCGAGCTCGACGGGGACGACGAGCGGATCGACGAGCTGACGCGGGAGCACGCCGAGCTCACCGAGCGGCTCGGCGAGCTGGCCGCCGAGCTCACGGCCATCCGCCGGAGCGCGGCCGAGCGCTTCGGCGCCGCGGTGACCGAGGAGCTGGCCGCGCTGGCCATGCCGCACGCCGGGGTGAGCGTGGCGATCACGGAGAGCGGTGTTTTCGGCCCGCACGGCGTGGACGAGGTGGAGATCCGTCTGGCCCCCCACCCGGGGGCGCCCGCGCTGCCGCTCACCAAGGGCGCGTCGGGGGGCGAGCTGAGCCGGGTCATGCTCGCCATCGAGGTGGTCTTCGCCGGCGCCGATCCGGTGCCGACGTTCGTCTTCGACGAGGTCGACGCGGGTGTCGGCGGCAAGGCCGCCGTGGAGATCGGCAGGCGGCTCGCCAAGCTGGCCAGGACCGCCCAGGTCATCGTGGTCACGCACCTGCCTCAGGTCGCTGCCTTCGCCGACCAGCACCTGGTGGTGGAGAAGGCGGGCGACGGCCGGGTGGTGCGCAGCGGTGTCGTGGCGCTCGACCAGGATGGTCGTGCCCGGGAGCTGTCCCGGATGCTCGCGGGCCTGGAGGACTCCGAGCTCGGCCGGGCCCACGCCGCTGAGTTGCTGTCCATCGCCGAAGCGGACAAGGCCGCCTGGGAGAAGGCCGCCGACGGCCGAGCCCGGCAGAACACTTAACGAACTGTGACGAAAATGACACTCTACGGGGTGGGCCGCCATGCCTGCCGCCGCCTCTGGCAGGATGGTTGATGATGAAGGTCCCGAGCTTGAACGTTCCGGGCCTCCGCCGCAGGAAGGCGAACGGCCTTCCCGGGGTGACGGCAGTGGCGAGAATCGACAGACGGACCAAGAGGTTGACCAAGCGCCTCCAGTCCGGTGAGATCGCGATCATCGACCACGTCGACATCGACCGGGTCAGCGGGGAGGCTCTCGCGGCATGCGCTCCCGCGGCAGTGATCAATATCGCGGCGAGCATCAGCGGCCGCTATCCCAACATGGGGCCGCGGATCCTCGTCGAGGCCGACATCCCGCTGGTCGACAACGCCTCTCCCGAACTGCTGGAGCGGGTCGCCGAGGGCGACGTCATCCGCCTGCACGACGGGATGATCTACCTCGGCGGCGAACTGGTCGGCAAGGGTCAGGAGCAGACCGCCGAGACGATCGACGCCGCGATGACCGAGGCCAGGGCCGGCCTCGCCGTACAGATCGAGGCGTTCGCCGCCAACACCATGGAGTACGTCCGGCGCGAGCGCGACCTGCTCATCGACGGCGTGGGCATCCCCGACGTCCGCACGGTCATGGAGAACCGCCACGTCCTCATCGTGGTCCGGGGCTACCACTACCGGGAGGACATCGCCACGCTCCGGCCGTACATCAGGGAGTACCGCCCCGTGCTGGTCGGCGTCGACGGGGGCGCCGACGCGCTGCTCGACGCGGGCTACCTACCCGACATGATCATCGGTGACTTCGACTCGGTCTCGGAGAAGGCGCTGCGCTGCGGCGCCGAGCTGGTGGTCCACGCCTACCCCGACGGTCGCGCCCCGGGCCTGGAGCGCGTGCACGGGCTGGGCCTGAACGCCGTCGTGTTCCCCGCGACCGGCACGAGTGAGGACATCGCGATGCTGCTCGCCGATGACAAGGGCGCCTCGCTCATTGTCGCGGTCGGCACGCACTGGACGCTCGACGAGTTCCTCGACAAGGGGAGATCCGGCATGGCGAGCACGTTCCTCACCCGGCTGCGGGTGGGCAGCAAGCTCGTCGACGCCAAGGGCGTCAGCAGGCTCTACCGGAGCCGGATCTCCACATCCTCATTGCTGTTGCTGGTCGCCACGACGCTGGTCACCATCGGCGTCGTGCTCTCGGTCTCGCCGATCGGGCAAGTGTGGCTGAACGCGCTGCGTGTCGCCTGGAACGGCTTCGTCTTCTGGTTGGTCGGACTCTTCTCGTGATCGATTTCCGTTATCACCTCGTCTCCATCGTGGCCATCTTCCTGGCGCTCACGGTCGGCATCGTGCTGGGCAGCACCGTGCTGGAGCCCACGTTCTACAAGTCGACCGAGGAGCTGACCGCGACGCTGCGGCAGAACAACGAGAAGTACCTCGCACAGATCTCGGAGCTGCAGTCCCGCGAGAACGGCAACGACTCGCTCGTCACCGCGCACACCGACGAACTCGTCCGCGGCGCGCTCGCCGGAGAGTACGTCGTGCTCGTCGAGGCCCCGGGCGCGCCGGCCGCCCTGCGTGATCCGTTCCAGCGGCTCCTCGGCGACGCGGGGGCCGTCTTAACCGGCCGGATCAGCCTGACCGACAAGTTCACCGCCAAGGACCAGGCGGGCGTCGTGGACGGCCTCGCCGCCTCGCTCGCCCCCGCCGGAACCCAGTTCCCCGACGGCGCCTCGCCGTACGACAAGGCGGCCGCACTGCTCGCGAGCGCGATCGTGACCGCCGACCCGGCCGAGGCGGGGCGGCCCAACCCGGCGGCGGCCGGCGTGCTGGACGCGTTCGAGAAGGGCGACTTCGTGATCAAGAGCGGAAGCCCCGACCAGCGGGCCACGCTGGCGATCGTGCTCGCGCCGGCCCAGCCGTACGAAGGCGACGACGCCGAGAGGGAGACCGCTGCGGTCGTGTCGCTGGCCGCCGGGCTCGACTGGGCGGCCCTCGGCACGGTGCTCGCGGGTGGTACGAGCGCCTCCGGCGCGGGCGGCGTGATCGCGGCGCTGCACGACAACGGGGAGGCCGCGTCGAACGTGTCGACCGTGGACACCGCCGATCTCGCCGCGGGCCGGGTCGTGGTGGTCTACGCTCTGCGGGAGCAGCGCGGCGGCCGGTCCGGGGCGTACGGCATCGGCCGCGGCGCCGCGGCGTTCGAACCCGTCCCGGGCTCCGGTCCGGACCCCGTCGCCAGTCCGAGCCCCGGTCCGGTGCCGAGCCCCGCGGGCACGCGCGGTTGACCCGGCCCGCGGACGCGGCCCAGTGAACCGTGCGGCCCAGTGAACCGTGCGGCCCAGTGAACCGTGCAGGCCAGTGGACCCCGCGTCCCCGGCGATGTGGAGAAGAGGAAGAAGTCGTGGCGAACCGTCCCTCATCGGGTGCCCGCGCGAGCGGCACGGCAGGCGCGGTGCTGGGTGCGGCCGCCGGTGCCGCGCTGGGCGCCGTGGCTGCCCGACTCGCCTATGCCGCCTTCAGGCGCAGGCCTCCGCTCCTGACCGCGAAGGCCCGGGGTGACGAGAACGCCCAGGGCGGCGAGAAGGCCGCCGACCGGTACTGGACCCGCACCAACCACCGGGGGGAGCCGGTCACCCTGCTCGAGGGGCCGGCCCTGGTCGCGGGCGCGGGCACCGCGGTCGCGCTCGTCCCGGGGGTGCCGGGCCGGGTCCGGGCCGCCGCCCTGCTGGCCGGGATGGGCAGCGGGATCCTCGGCGCGTACGACGACGTGTTCGGGACGGCGACGTCCAAGGGCTTCAAGGGGCACCTGAGCGCGCTGGCCCGGGGCGAGGTCACAAGCGGCGCGGTGAAGATCCTCGGCATCGGCGCCACCGGTCTCGCGGCGGCGGCGCTCACCCCCCGCGATGGCTGCCGGGTGGTGCGCACGCTCGACACGCTCGCCGACGGCGCGCTGATCGCGGGCAGCGCCAACCTGGCCAACCTGTTCGACCTGCGGCCGGGGCGGGCGGTGAAAGCAGGTCTGCTCGCCGGGGTTCCGCTGTTGGCCGCCTCGCTGACGTCGCACCGCCGTGACGCGGCCGTGCTCGCCGCGATCCCGCTGGGCGCGGCCGCCGCGCTGCTGCCGGAGGACCTGGGCGAGCGGGCCATGCTCGGCGACGCCGGGGCGAACGCGCTCGGTGCGCTGCTCGGCCTCGCCGCCACCGCCCGGCTCGGCAGGGCCGGGCGGCTCACGGCCCTCGGCGCGGTCGCCGCCCTGACGCTGGCCTCGGAGAAGGTCAGCTTCACCAAGGTCATCGCGGGCAATCGGGTGCTGAACCGGCTGGACATGCTGGGCCGTCGTCCCATCGAAAGCTGATGGTCACACCGTCCGGTACGGCTGAGCGGCTGGGGCGGGGCATCGCCGGGGCCGCCGTCCTGATCGGCGCCATCACGATCCTCGCCCGCGTGACCGGTTTCGCCAAGCAACTCGCGCTCGCCTATGCCGTGGGCGCCAACTGCCTGGGCACGGCCTACACCGCGGCCAACATGGTGCCGAACGTCGTGTTCGAGGTCGTGGTCGGCGGGGCGCTGGCCGGGATGGTGGTCCCGGTGCTCGCCGGAGCCGCGGCCCGTACGACGGCCGAGGCACGCGCGGAGGTGGGGCGGATCTCCTCGGCCCTGCTGACCTGGGTCGTGCTGATACTGGTTCCGATCGGCGCGCTGACGGCCCTCGCGGCCGGGCCGGTCATGCGGCTGCTTGTCGGTGACGAGGTGCCCGGCTGCGCGGCCGACCAGGTGGTGGCCGTCGCCACCCGTATGCTGGTGGTCTTCGCCCCGCAGATCCCGTTGTACGGCGTGGCCGTCGTGCTCTACGGGGTGCTGCAGGCCCACCGCAGGTTCACCGGCCCGGCGCTCGCGCCGCTGGTGTCGAGCGTGGTGGTCATCGTCGCCTACCTGGCCTTCGTGCCGCTCAGCGGCGGCGACAGCGACCCGGCCACCGTGCCGGGCATCGCGGAGTACGCGCTGTCGATCGGCACGTCCGCGGGTGTGCTGGCCCTGGTCGTCACCGTCATCGGTCCCGCCACGCGGCTGGGGTTGCGGTGGCGGCTCACCTTCCGCTTCCCGGACGGCGTGGCCGTACAGGTGCGGCGGCTGGCGCTGGCCGGGCTCAGCGCGCTGGTCGCCCAGCAGGCCGCGACCGTCGTGGTGATCCCCCTCGCCACCCGTGAGATCGGCGGCGGAGGGCTGATCGCCTACGGCTTCGCCTGGGCCGTCTACCAGGTGCCGTACGCCGTGCTCGCGGTGCCGATCGCCACCAGCGCCTTCCCGGCACTCTCCGCCAGGGCCGAGAGCGGGGACGGGGCGGGGTTCGCCGCACTGTCGGCCCAGACCACCCGTGCGGTCGTGCTGATCTCCGGGCTGGCCGCCGGGGCCCTCGCAGCCGCCGCCGGGCCGATCGCGTTCGTCTTCCTCAGCGGGGCACACCACGACGTTCCAGCCACCGAACTGGGCCGGGCGGTCGCGCTGTTCGCGCCCGGGCTCGTGGGGTACGGGCTGACGGCGCATCTGAGCCGGGTCCTGTACGCCTCCGGAGAGGGCCGGGCGGCGGCCCGGGGCATGGTGACCGGCTGGCTCGTCGTCCTGGCCGCCCAGGCGGTGCTCATCGTCGCCTTCCCCGCCGACTGGAAGCTGGGCGGCCTCGCTCTCGGGCAGGCGGTCGGCATGACCGTGGGCGGGGCTCTGCTCGCGGGATCGGTCCTACGGGCGAGGGGTCGGGAGGCCCTGGCCGGGGTGCCGCGGGCGGCCCTGGCGGCCGCCGTGGGTGGCGGCTGCGGCTTCCTGGCGGGTTACGTGGCGGCGGGTTCCCTGATGGTGGGTTTCGGTGCGTGGAACGGGCTGGCCGCCGCGGTTCTGGCGGGCATCGCCGGGGGTGCCGGGGCCCTCGTCACGGGCGCCTTGGCCGTGGCGGCGGTGGACCGCGGAGATCTCGCCGCCGTGCTCGCGCGGTTCAAGGGACTGCGCGTCAAAGGAGACCGGGCCGACGAGCCGTCGGCGGGGGAGGAGCCATGACAGAGCCCGGGAGGCGGATCCTGCTCGTGCTCGGGACGAGCGCGGGTGGCGTGGGCGCGCACGTGCGGATGCTGGCCCGGGGACTCGGCGGGCCCGGCCACGAGGTGATCGTGGCCGGGCCGCGCAGCACCGATGAGGCGTTCGGTTTCACCGCCTCGGGCGTGCGGTTCGCCGAGGTGCCGATCGCCGACCGGCCGCATCCCCGGCACGACCTCGGCTCGGTCGCCCGGCTGCGCGAACTCATGCGGAACGCCGACACCGTACACGCGCACGGACTGCGTGCGGGCGCCCTCGCCTCGCTCGCCGGAACCGGGCTCAGGCGCCGTCCCCGGCTTGTGGTCACCCTGCACAACGCCGTCACGGCAGGCGGCGCCGTCGGCGCCGTCTACCGGGCCCTGGAGACGATCGTCGCGCGGCGGGCCGACCACCTTCTCGTGGTCTCACCCGACCTCGGCGACCGGATGCGCGCCCTGCGCACTCGGGGTGCTACTCGGGGTGCTCGGGGCGTCGAGGCCGCCGTTGTGCCGGCGCCGCCGCTGGCCGAGCCGGGCAGGACCGCCGAGGAGGTCAGGACGGAGCTCGCGGACCTGCTCGGCCGGCCTGTGGCCGAGCGGCCCATCCTTCTCACCGTCGCCCGGTTGGCCCAGCAGAAGGGGCTGGAGACGCTGCTGGACGCGGCGGCCGGGCCGTACCCCGGCGACCCGCTGTTCGTGATAGCCGGGGACGGGCCGCTCCGGCCGGAACTCCAGGCCCGGATCGACGCCGAGGGCCTGCCCGCGCTCCTGTACGGCTGGGCCGCCCCGGCCGATCTGCTCCAGGTGGCGGCGGCGGTGATCGTGCCGAGCCGGTGGGAGGGCCAGCCGCTCAGCGTCCAGGAGGCGCTGCGGGCGGGCAGGCCGATCGTCGCCACCCGGGTGGGCGGCATTCCGGACATGGTGCGTGATGCGGCGGTCCTGGTGTCTCCGGGTGACCCCGTCGCGCTGCGTGAGGGGATCGCCGGGCTCCTCGGCGACCCTGAGTCGGCCGCCCGGCTGGCCCGTGCTTCCGCTCGCCGTGGCCGGGAACTACCCGGTGAGGCCGAGGCGCTCCGCGCCGTTCTGGACGCCTACACCCCAGGTCAGGGTGCGACCGGCCAGGCCGAGTAAGCGCGGATTAGGTCGGGCTGACCCTGATCCCTATACTGAACGCCGTTGGGGGGGAGTATCCCTTCGTGACAGTTCCGTCATCACGGCGTTGCGCCCGGGGCTGTCGGTCCGCGTGCTGCGGGCGGGAGAGACCTCCGGCAGTGTGTTCAGCGCGCGTGCCGGAGGTTTACGATCATGGATGTCCCGATGTGGGCTTGGGTTGCCGTCGTCGTCGGCCTGCTGGCCGTGGTCGCCGTCGACCTGTGGATCGTCGATCGTGGCGAGCCAAGAGAGTTCTCGGTACGGCAGGCCGGGATCTGGGTGGGGTTCTACATCTGCCTGGCCGTGCTGTTCGGCATCGGCTTAACCGTGGGGGCCGGGGGACGGGCCGGGGGAGAGTTCTTCGGCGGCTACGTCCTCGAATACAGCCTCAGCGTCGACAACCTGTTCGTCTTCTATCTGATCATGTCGCGGTTCGCGGTGCCACGGCCGTACCAGCACAAGGTCCTGCTGGTCGGCATCATGCTCGCACTCGTCATGCGCGGGATCTTCATCGCGGTCGGTGCGGTGGCGTTGAGCAGGTTCAGTTGGCTCTTCTACGTTTTCGGGATCTTCCTCGTATGGACGGCATACACCCTCGTCCGCGACCACAACAAGGACGACGAGGAGTTCAAGGAGAACCTCCTCCTGCGCTGGGCGCGCCGGGCCTTCCCGACCACGCCGGGCTTCGTCGGCGCCCGCGTCACCGTGCGGGTGGACGGCAGGCGGATGGTCACCCCGATGCTCATCGTCATGATCGCGATCGGCACCACCGACCTGCTGTTCGCGCTCGACTCGATTCCGGCGATCTTCGGGTTGACCAAGGACGCCTTCATCGTCTTCTCCGCCAACGCCTTCGCCCTGATGGGGCTGCGCCAGCTCTATTTCCTGCTGGGCGGGCTGCTGCAGCGGCTGGTCTACCTCAGCTACGGGCTCGCGGTCATCCTCGGTTTCATCGGAATCAAGCTGATCCTGGAGGCGTTGCACGAGAGCGGGGTCCGCTGGGCTCCGGAGGTCCCGATCTGGGTGTCGTTGGGGGTGATCGGGGTCGTGATGTCCGTGACGACGGTCGCCAGTCTGATCAAAGCGAGGAACGACAAGGCGGTCACCCCGGCGGAAGCGCCGCAGGGGTAGGAGTGAGTGTCTTGTGGACACCCCCTAGCGAAACGGGCAACGACGTTGTTTGCTTGTCTCGTTGTGCCATGCGATGACCGGTTGGATCGGTACTATCGCTCGTTAACCCGCAGACCGGTCCAATATCGTGAAAAGAGTTCAAAGGTTCCCTGTGTCCAACGAATCGTTGCCCGGCTCCCGGGGTCGAGTCCGGCTCGCGCGAGGGGTGTCCCCCTGGCTGGCGCCGACCGCCGCGGCTGCGGCCGTCACCACCCTGCTCACCCGCAGGTCCCCCAGATGGGCCCTGGCGGCCGTCCCGCTCGCCGCGCTCACCGGCGGGATGCTGTGGTTCTTCCGCGATCCTGAGCGCGTTCCGGGCGTGGGGCGGCTCATCTCGCCCGCCGACGGCATTGTGCAGAGCATCGATCCCTGGCCGGACGGCCGCACCAGGGTCGCGATCTTCATGAGCCCCCTGAACGTCCACGTCAACCGGGCTCCCGCCGCCGGCGCCGTCACCGCGGTCGAGCATGTCCACGGCGGGTTCGTGCCCGCCTTCGACAAGGACAGCGACAAGAACGAGCGGGTGGTCTGGCATTTCGACACCGCGCTCGGCGACCTCGAGGTCGTGCAGATCGCCGGTGCCGTCGCCCGCCGCATCGTGCCGTACCTCACCGCCGGTGCGAAGGTGGCTCAGGGTGAGCGCATCGGGCTGATCCGCTTCGGCTCGCGGGTGGACGTCTACCTCCCCGAGGGAGTGGCGCCCGCCGTCACGGTGGGGCAGAAGACGACGGCGGGGGTGACGCGCCTTGACCACACCTGATCTCGGCGCCGGCGCGAACTGGCCGGTGGAGGGGCTGGCCGACGAAGTTCCGGCCGATGGAGTTCCGGCCGACGAACCGCGAGGTCCCGTAGGCAAGGCGTTCCGCCTGTCGGCCGCCGACTCCCTCTCGCTCGGCAACGCGCTCAGCGGTTTCCTCGCCGTGTGCGTGCTCGCCTGGTCGGCGATCAGCGATCTGATGCAGTCCAGCGGCAAGTTCGAGCCCGACCCCCGGTTCTTCGGCACCGCCGTGGTCCTGCTGCTGATCGGGGCGACCTGCGACCTGTTCGACGGCCTCGTCGCCCGGAAGTTCCGCGCCTCCGCCATGGGCGCCGAGCTGGACAACCTCGCCGACGTGATCAGCTTCGGTTTCGCGCCCGCGTTCATGGTGGTGATCTGGGCGGGTTTCTCCGGCAGCCTCCCGCTGTGGCTCGTGCTGTCGGCGGCGGCCTCGGTCCTGCTCGCCGGGGTCGTACGGCTGGCCCGGTTCGCCTGCGTCAAGACGAAGAGCGGCGACTTCATGGGGTTGCCGATCCCGATGGGCGCGATGACCGTGGTCTCGATCGTGCTGCTGTTCCAGCCCAACTACTTCACGATCGCGGGCATCGTCGCGGTGGCCTGGCTGATGGTGAGCCGGATCGAGTATCCCAAGCCGAAGGGCAATCTCGCCGCGGTCGTCCTCGGCTGGATGTTGATCAACGTGGCGTGCCTGACGATCTGGGCTGCCGGGCTGGACGGCGGTGACCGGCTGATCACCGTGGGCGCGACCATGCAGATCGCCATCGTCTCGGCCATCCCGCTCCGAGTCCTGATGTTCAAACAGCAGCAGCGCAGGGAACGACGCTCGGAGAACGCGGGCTGACTGAAGCCGTCACACGGACAGGGGCCCCGGCCAATCAGCCATGAGGGCCCCTTTTCCATGGGCCCCGGCAACCACATCCAGATTGATCGTCTAGCCAATGGAGCCCTGGTCGCCATGCCTCGCGAGCACACCCTGACGTACTTCCTCGGCAAGCTGGCGCGTGAGCTGGAGCTGCGGGGGCTGGAGGCCTCCCTGCGGCCCGATCCGCCGTCGCTGAAGGTCCGCGACCCCGACGCGGCGATCTTCAGCGAGACGGTCGACTGCGTGGCGATGTCGGACGGCTGGTTCTACCGCTGGTCCTGGGGTGACGTGGTGGAGAGCGCGGATGAGCCGGCCGCCGCCGCGGACCGGATCGTCAGGGTCTTCACGACCGGCGATCCACGCCCCCATCCGGGCCTGGAGGGCGTCTGAGCGGCGGCTCGGCGACCGGTACGGCTCACGGATCGGTACGGCTCACGGATCGGTACGGCTCACGGATCGGTACGGCTCACCAGCCGCGTGCCTTCCACTCCGCCAGGTGCGGGCGCTCGGCCCCGAGTGTCGTGTCCTTGCCGTGGCCGGGGTAGACCCACGTCTCGTCCGGCAGCCGGTCGAACAGCCGCTCCACCACGTCGGTGTAGAGCCGCTCGAACCTCGCCGGGTCCTTCTCGGTGTTGCCGACCCCGCCGGGGAAGAGCGAGTCGCCGGTGAACAGGTGCCCCGGGTAGTGCAGCGCGATCGAGCCGGGCGTGTGGCCGCGCAGGTGGACGACCTCCAGGGTGATCACGCCGACGGTCACCCTGTCCCCGTGCTCGACCTCCTGCGTGACCCGTACCGGCAGTTCGGGCGCGTCGAGCGGGTGCGCGACGATCTGGGCGCCGGTCGCCCGGGCCACGTCCTCCAGCGCCAGCCAGTGGTCCATGTGCCGATGGGTGGTCACGATCGAGCTGATGGGGTGGTCTCCGATGAGACCGAGTAGCCGGTCGGGTTCGGCGGCGGCGTCGATGAGCAGTCCGTCGCCCGTCTCCACGCACCGCAGCAGGTAGGCGTTGTTGCCGAAGTCGCCCACCTCGATCTTCGAAATGGTCAGCGCGGGCAGTTCCCGCACGTCCGCCGGCCCGTTCTTGGTGACGTCGCCCGTGTAGCTCATCGGTCTCCCCTTCGTGCTTCCGTACGGCCACGCTAGCCACCCCATGGCGGAACGGGGGACGCGGGTTTGCCGGGATGCATACCCTGGATTGAGAGGTCGCCGGAAATTGTCGGTGGCTCCGGATAGCCTCCCCGGGCACCTCTGTTGACTTCTTCGACCTTTCGGGACCGCCGTGGCTGACCGCCTGATCGTGCGTGGCGCACGTGAGCACAACTTGAAGGACGTCTCGCTGGACCTGCCGCGGGACGCTCTGATCGTCTTCACCGGACTGTCCGGATCCGGAAAGTCCAGCCTGGCCTTCGACACGATCTTCGCCGAGGGCCAGCGCCGCTATGTCGAGTCGCTGTCCGCCTATGCCCGCCAGTTCCTGGGCCAGATGGACAAGCCCGACGTGGACTTCATCGAGGGACTGTCCCCGGCCGTCTCGATCGACCAGAAGTCGACCAGCCGCAACCCCCGTTCGACCGTCGGCACCATCACCGAGGTCTACGACTACCTCCGTCTGCTCTGGGCGCGGATCGGCAAGCCGCACTGTCCGCGGTGCGCCCGGCCGATCGCCAGGCAGACCCCGCAGCAGATCGTCGACCGGGTGCTGGAGCTGCCCGAGGGCACCCGCTTCCAGGTGCTCGCGCCGGTCGTGCGGGGTCGCAAGGGAGAGTACGGCGAGCTGTTCCGCGAGCTGCAGACCAAGGGCTACGCCCGGGCCCGGGTCGACGGCACGGTGATCAGGCTGGAGGAGCCGCCGACGCTCAAGAAGTACGAGAAGCACGACATCGAGGTGATCGTCGATCGGCTCGCGGTAAAGGACGGCGCGCGGCGGCGGCTGACCGACTCGGTGGAGACCGCGCTGCGCCTGTCCGGTGGCACGATCACCCTCGACTTCGTCGACCTGCCCGAGGACGACCCCAACCGGGAGCGGTTCTACTCCGAACACCTCTACTGCCCCTACGACGACCTGTCGTTCGAGGAGCTGGAGCCCCGGTCGTTCTCGTTCAACTCGCCGTTCGGCGCCTGTCCCGAGTGCACGGGTCTCGGCACCCGCATGGAGGTCGACCCCGAACTGGTGGTGCCCGACCCCGAGCGGACGCTCGGCGACGGCGCCGTCGGTCCCTGGTCGAACGGCCACACCAGCGACTACTTCGTCCGGCTGCTGGAGGGGCTCGGCAACATGCTGGGCTTCGACCTGGACACGCCGTGGGAGCGCCTGCCGAAGAAGGCGCAGAAGGCGATCCTGCAGGGGCACGACGAGCAGGTCCACATCCGCTACACCAACCGGTTCGGCCGGCAGCGGTCCTACTACACGACGTTCGAGGGCGTCATCCCCTGGGTGCAGCGCAGGCACGCCGAGTCGGAGAGCGACTCCGGCCGGGAGCGGTTCGAGGGCTTCATGCGCGAGGTCCCCTGCCCCGCCTGCCGGGGTCGCCGTCTCAAGCCGGTGTCGCTGGCGGTCACCGTCGGTGACGCCTCGATCGCCGATGTCGCCGGGATGTCGATCGGCGAGTGCGCCGCGTTCCTGTCGGGGCTGTCGCTGTCCGAGCGTGACCGGCACATCGCCGAGCGGGTGGTCAAGGAGATCAACGCCCGGCTCGGCTTCCTGCTGGACGTCGGCCTCGACTACCTCACGCTGGACCGCGCCGCCGGGACGCTGGCGGGCGGTGAGGCGCAGCGGATCCGGCTGGCCACCCAGATCGGCTCCGGTCTCGTCGGCGTGCTGTACGTCCTGGACGAGCCGTCGATCGGCCTGCACCAGCGGGACAACCACCGGCTGCTGGAGACGCTGGTCCGGCTGCGCGACATGGGCAACACGCTGATCGTGGTCGAGCACGACGAGGACACGATCGCCGCCGCCGACTGGGTGGTGGACATCGGCCCCGGCGCGGGCGAGCACGGCGGCCAGGTCGTCGTGTCCGGCACCGTGCAGGAGTTGCTGGCCTGCGAACAGTCGCTCACCGGGGCCTACCTTTCCGGACGCAAGGCGATCGCCGTACCGGTCGAAAGGCGCAAGCGAGACAGGAAGCGGCAGCTCGTCGTCAAGGGCGCCCGCGAGCACAACCTGACCGGCGTCGACGTGGAGTTCCCGCTGGGCGTCTTCACGGCCGTGACCGGGGTTTCGGGTTCGGGCAAGTCCACGCTGGTCAACGACATCCTCTACAGCGCGCTGGCGAAGGAGCTGAACGGCGCACGCACCGTGCCGGGGCGGCACTCGCGGGTGACCGGCACCGACCTGCTCGACAAGGTGGTGCACGTCGACCAGTCGCCGATCGGCCGTACGCCCAGGTCCAACCCGGCGACCTACACGGGCGTCTTCGACCACGTGCGCAAGCTGTTCGCCTCGACGACCGAGGCGAAGGTCCGCGGCTATCTGCCGGGCCGGTTCAGCTTCAACGTCAAGGGCGGCCGGTGCGAGGCCTGCTCCGGCGACGGCACCATCAAGATCGAGATGAACTTCCTGCCGGACGTCTACGTTCCCTGCGAGGTCTGCCACGGGGCGCGGTACAACCGCGAGACCCTGGAGGTCCACTACAAGGGCAAGACGATCGCCGAGGTGCTCGACATGCCGATCGAGGAGGCGCTGGAGTTCTTCGACGCGATCCCGGCGATCCGCCGCCACCTGCAGACGCTGAACGACGTCGGCCTCGGCTACGTACGGCTCGGCCAGCCCGCCACCACGCTGTCGGGCGGTGAGGCCCAGCGGGTCAAGCTCGCCTCCGAACTGCAGCGGCGATCCACCGGCCGCACGGTCTACGTGCTGGACGAGCCGACGACCGGCCTGCACTTCGAGGACATCCGCCGGCTGCTCGGCGTGCTCAACCGCCTCGTGGACAACGGCAACACGGTCATCGTCATCGAGCACAACCTCGACGTGATCAAGACGGCTGACTGGATCATCGACATGGGCCCGGAGGGCGGTTCCCGGGGCGGCCGGGTCGTCGCCACCGGGACCCCCGAAGAGGTGGCCCGGGTCGAGGAGAGCCACACCGGGATGTTCCTCCGCAAGATCCTTGAAGTTTGACGCGGATTCCCCCACCGCGGCACCGGCGGCATAGGGTGCAGCGGAGGGACGTGTCTCGTGGGTCCTCGCTCGGCAGAGATCCACGGGACACCCCCTGGGGGAGGGACGATGAACATGAAAGAGAACATGACGGATGCGACCGCGACGCGACGTGCAGTGATCTTCGGGGCCGGGGGAGCCGGACTCGCCGTGGCGCTCACCGCGTGCGGGGGCAACGGCGACACGGGCGGCTCCGTCGCGTCAGAGCCCACCGCCACCGGGCCGGTCGCCCAGGTCGCGGACATCCCCGAGGGCGGGGGGAAGATCTTCCGGGAGCAGAAGGTCGTCATCACCCAGCCCGTCCAGGGGGAGTTCAAGGCGTTCAGCGCGGTCTGCACCCACAAGCACTGCCTGGTCGGCACCGTCGCGAACGGTACGATCAACTGTCCCTGCCACGGCAGCAAGTTCGACATCAAGGACGGATCGGTCAAGGAGGGTCCCGCCGAGACGCCCCTGCCCGAGCAGAAGATCAACGTGACCGACGGCACCATCAGCCTCACCTGACATGAAGGCCGCCGGGCCGGTCGATCGCGGCCCGGCGGCGTTGTCGGTCGGGACAAGTAGGCTTTGCGGTGTGGCGGATCCGGCAACCTACCGACCGGCGCCCGGCTCGATCCCCGAATCGCCCGGCGTCTATCGTTTCCGCGACCCGGGCGGCCGGGTGATCTACGTCGGCAAGGCGAAGAGCCTGCGGCAGCGGCTGGGCTCCTACTTCGCCGACTTCGCCGGCCTGCACCCGCGCACCCAGACGATGCTGACGACCGCGGCCTCGGTGGACTGGACGGTGGTCGGCACCGAGGTCGAGGCGCTCCAACTGGAGTACTCCTGGATCAAGGAGTACGACCCCAGGTTCAACGTGAAGTACCGGGACGACAAGTCGTATCCGTACCTCGCGGTGACGATGGGGGAGGAGTTCCCGCGCGTGCAGGTGCTGCGGGGGGCCAAGCGCAAGGGCACGCGGTATTTCGGCCCCTACTCCCACGCCTGGGCGATCAGGGAGACCGTAGACCTGCTGCTGCGGGTGTTCCCGGTGCGCACCTGCTCGGCCGGGGTGTTCAAGCGGGCAGGTCAGATCGGACGGCCCTGCCTGCTGGGGTACATCGACAAGTGCTCGGCACCCTGCGTCGGCCGGGTCACGCCCGAGGAGCACCGGGCGATCGCCGAGGACTTCTGTGACTTCATGGCCGGCAACAGCGGCCGGTTCATCAAGCGGCTGGAGCGTGAGATGCGCGAGGCCGCCGCGGCCGAGGAGTTCGAGCGGGCCGCCCGGCTCCGCGACGACGTCCGGGCTCTCCAGCGGGCTCTGGAGAAGCAGGCGGTCGTCCTCGGCGAGAGCATCGACTGCGATGTGATCGCCCTGGCGGAGGACGCGCTGGAGGCCGCCGTCCAGGTCTTCTACGTGCGCGGCGGACGAATCCGCGGCCGGCGTGGCTGGGTCGTCGACAAGGTCGAGGATGCCACGACGGGTCAGCTCGTCGAGCAGTTCCTGCTGCAGATCTACGGCGAGGCCGCCATTCCCAAGGAGATCCTCGTCCCGGCGGCGCCGCCGGACGGTGAGGCGGTGGTCGAGCTGCTGAGCGAGCAGCGCGGCGCCCGCGTCGACCTGCGCGTCCCCCAGCGGGGCGACAAGAAGAGCCTGATGGAGACCGTCGAGCGCAACGCCAAGGAGGCGCTGGCCCAGCACAAGCTGCGGCGCGCGAGCGACCTCACCACGCGTAGCCTGGCCCTGCAGGAGATCGCCGACGCGCTCGGCCTCGACCAGGCCCCGCTGCGCGTCGAGTGCTACGACGTGTCGCACATGCAGGGCTCCGACGTGGTGGCCTCCATGGTGGTCTTCGAGGACGGCCTGGCGCGCAAGAGCGAATATCGGCGGTTCTCGATCAGGAGCGCCGACGGCGACGTCGCCTCGATCCACGAGGTCATCCGCCGCCGGTTCAAGCGGTACCTGGAGGAGCGGGCGGCCACCGGCGAGCTGGACGCGGCGGGGGGCGAGGGCGATGTCGACCAGGACGGCCGCGAGCCGGGTGCGGGGATGCCGATCGACCCGGAGACCGGCCGCCCGCGCAAGTTCGCCTATCCGCCGAACCTGGTCGTGGTGGACGGCGGCCCGGCGCAGGCGGCGGCCGCGCAGCGCGCGCTCGACGAGCTCGGCGTCGACGACGTGGCCGTCTGCGGCCTGGCCAAGCGGCTGGAGGAGGTGTGGCTCCCGGGCGACGACCAGCCGGTGATCCTGCCCCGGACCAGTGAGGGCCTCTACCTGCTGCAGCGGGTCCGCGACGAGGCGCACCGGTTCGCCATCGCCTACCACCGGTCCAAACGGTCCAAGGGTCTGAAGGAGAGCGCGCTGGACGGCGTCCCCGGCCTGGGCCCGGCGCGCCGGCAGGCGCTGCTGCGCCACTTCGGGTCGGTGAAGCGGTTACGGGACGCGGGGCCGCAGGAGATCTGCCAGGTGCCGGGCATCGGTCCGGCCACCGCCGAGGCGATCGTCGCGGCGCTGCGCGGCGACCGGCCGACTGGCGATGACGGGCCGGCCGGCGATGACGGGGCGTGACAGGGTCGCGGCGTGCCGACGACGGCGCCGCCAGGTATGGTGGCAAGCTCCGGTAGAGGCGCTGTTTTCTCCTGGTGGGAGGGTGGTGAGGGAGCATGGGCACGACTGATTCGGCGGTCGTGGTGGTGACCGGCATGTCCGGTGCCGGGCGGAGCACCGCCGCGAAGGCACTGGAGGATCTCGGCTGGTTCGTCATCGACAACCTGCCGCCGGGCCTGCTGTTCTCCGTGGCGGAGGAGGCCGGCAAGGCCAACATGGCCACCGATCGGGTGGCGGCGGTCGTCGATGTGCGCAGCCTCGCCTTCACCACCGACCTCAACACCGCGATCAAGGAGCTGGACGCCCGGGGCGTCGCCGTACGCACGGTGTTCCTGGAGGCCAGCGACGAGGAACTGGTCCGCAGGTTCGAGAACGTGCGGCGCCCGCATCCCCTCCAGGGCGACGGGCGGCTCGTCGACGGGATCGACCGCGAGCGCGGCATCCTGCGCGAGGTGCGGGCCAACGCCGACCTGGTGATCGACACCTCCCTGCTCAACGTCCACGAGCTGCGCAAGAAGATCGTTTCGTTCTTCGGCGGAGAGGACCGGCCGGGTCTGAAGGTCAACGTCGTCTCGTTCGGCTACAAGTACGGCCTGCCGGTGGACGCCGACCTCGTCGTCGACTGCCGGTTCCTGCCCAATCCCCATTGGGTGCCGGAGCTGCGGCCGATGAACGGGCTCGACACCCCGGTCCGGGACTACGTGCTCGGCCAGCCGGGAGCCAAGGAGTTCCTCGACGGCTACGAGGAGGTCTTCGGGATCGTGGCCGCCGGCTATACCCGCGAGGGCAAGGGCTACGCCACGCTGGCCGTCGGATGCACCGGCGGCAAGCACCGCAGCGTCGCCATGACCGAGCAGCTCGCCGCCCGGCTGCGCGATCGCGGCATGGACGTGCAGGTCAGTCATCGGGACGTGGGCCGCGAGTGATGCCCGGCCCGGCCGCAGCGATTCGGAACGATTCGGTTAAGTGATCCCCCTGCACCCCAAGGTCGTCGCCCTCGGCGGCGGCCACGGCCTCTACGCCTCCCTGTCCGCGCTCAGGACCGTGACCGACGATCTCACCGCCGTCGTGACCGTCGCCGACGACGGGGGCTCCAGCGGCCGTCTCAGGCGTGAACTGGGCGTGTTGCCGCCCGGCGACCTGCGGATGGCTCTCGCCGCGCTGTGCGGTGACGACGAGTGGGGGAAGACCTGGAGCGAGGTCGTCCAGCACCGGTTCCGCAGTGAGGGGGAACTGCACGGCCACGCCGTGGGCAACCTCCTCATCGTCGCCCTCTGGGAGTTGCTCGGCGACCCGGTGAAGGGCCTGGAGTGGGTGGGCCGACTGCTGGGCGCGCACGGCAGGGTGCTGCCGATGGCCTCGGTGCCGCTCGACATCCAGGCCGAGGTCGAGCTGGACGGGCGGATCACGACCATCCGGGGGCAGGTGGCGTGCGCGCTCACCCCGGGCCGGGTCCGGTCGATCTCGCTGCTGCCTTCCGACCCGCCCGCCTGCCCGCAGGCCGTAACGGCGATCGAGGAGGCCGACTGGGTGGTCTTCGGGCCGGGTTCGTGGTTCACCAGCGTGCTGCCGCACCTCAAGGTGCCGGCGCTGGCCCGCGCGCTGCACACGACGCGGGCGAAACGGCTGGTGATTCTGAATCTGGCCCCGCAGCCGGGAGAGACCGACGGTTTCTCCCCCGAGAAGCACCTGGAGGTGCTCCGGGAGCACGCCCCCGATCTGTCCGTCGACGCGGTCATCGCCGACTGCGGCGTGGTGGGTGATCGGCTGGCGCTCGAGAAGGCGGCGGCGTCGATGGGAGGCCGTTTGGTTTTGGCCGATGTAGGGGCTTCTGACGGATCTGCGCGGCACGATGGACCACGTCTTGCCGCGGTCCTGGACGAGATTTTCCATGGAAAGCGGTGATTGCCTCCGCCGAACCTGCGAGAGACTGACGGCAGAGTCTGTTTTGGGGGAGGCACGCGCAGATGGCCATGACGGGTGTGGTGAAGGATGAGCTGAGCCGTCTTTCGGTGCTCAAGCCCTGTTGCCGCAAGGCCGAGGTCTCGACGCTGCTGCGGTTCGCGAGCGGCCTGCACCTCGTCGGCGGGCGGATCGTGATCGAGGCGGAGCTCGACACCAACGTCACCGCACGACGGCTGATCAAGGACGTCGGCGAGGTGTTCGGCCACAAGGCCGAGGTGCTCGTGCTGGCCCCGGCCGGGCTGCGCAAGGGTTCGCGCTACCTGGTGCGCGTCTACAGGGACGGCGACGCGCTGGCCCGGCAGACCGGCCTCATCGACAACCATGGCAGACCCGTACGGGGCCTGCCCCGGCAGGTGGTCTCCGGGGCCACCTGCGACGCCGAGGCGGCCTGGCGTGGGGCCTTCCTCGCGCACGGCTCGCTCACCGAGCCCGGCCGCTCGATGTCCCTGGAGGTGACCTGCCCCGGTCCCGAGGCGGCGCTTGCGCTGGTCGGCTCGGCCCGGCGGCTGAAAATCCACGCCAAGGCCCGGGAGGTGCGGGGCGTCGACCGGGTCGTGGTCCGCGACGGCGACGCGATCAGCGCGCTGCTCACCCGCATGGGCGCCCATGACAGCGTGCTGGCCTGGGAAGAGCGGCGGATGCGCCGCGAGGTGCGGGCCACCGCCAACCGCCTGGCCAACTTCGACGACGCCAACCTGCGCAGGTCGGCCCGGGCCGCGGTCGCCGCGGGGGCGCGTGTGCAGCGGGCGCTGGAGATCCTCGGCGATGACGCTCCCGAGCATCTGGTGATCGCCGGGCGGCTACGGGTGGAGCACAAGCAGGCGTCCCTGGAGGAACTGGGCCAGATCGCCGATCCGCCGCTGACCAAGGACGCGATCGCCGGCCGGATCCGCCGCCTGCTCGCCATGGCGGACAAGAGAGCGCAGGATCTGGGCATCGCCAACACCGAGGCGAACCTCACCGTCGACATGCTGACCCAGTGATGGAGGCCCCGTGGTCTACACCAATTTGGGGCGCGATAGGGTCTGTGATTGAGGTTCAAGAGTTCGTCGCCGGACACGCCGGCGCAAGACGTACGAGGAGATCTGTTCCGTGAGCATCCGCGTAGGCGTCAACGGCTTCGGCCGTATCGGCCGCAATTTCTGGCGCGCTGTGGCGGCCAGCGGCAAGGACATCGAGATCGTCGCGGTCAATGACCTTACCGACAACGCCACGCTCGCCCACCTGCTGAAGTACGACAGCATCCTGGGCCGCCTGCCGTACGAGGTGAAGGCGTCCGCCGACGAGATCACCGTCGACGGCAAGGCGATCAAGGCCTTCGCCGAGCGGGACCCGGCGAAGCTGCCCTGGGGCGACCTGGGCGTCGACGTCGTCGTGGAGTCGACCGGCCTGTTCACCGACGCGACCAAGGCGAAGGTGCACGCCGACAACGGGGCGAAGAAGGTCATCATCTCCGCGCCCGCGAAGAACGAAGACGTGACCGTCGTCATGGGCGTCAACCACGACAAGTACGACCCCGCCGCGCACACGATCATCTCCAACGCGTCCTGCACGACGAACTGCCTGGCCCCGATGGCCAAGGTCATCAACGACACCTTCGGCATCGAGAAGGGTCTGATGACCACCATCCACGCCTACACCCAGGACCAGAACCTGCAGGACGGCCCGCACAAGGACCTGCGTCGCGCCCGGGCCGCCGCGCTGAACATCGTCCCCACCTCGACCGGCGCCGCCAAGGCCATCGGCCTGGTCCTGCCGGAGCTGAAGGGCAGGCTGGACGGCTTCGCGCTGCGCGTGCCGATCCCCACCGGCTCGGCCACCGACCTGACGGTCGAGGTCAAGCGCGAGACCAACGTCGAGGAGGTCAACGCCGCGCTGAAGGCCGCCGCCGAGGGCGCGCTGAAGGGTGTCCTCACCTACACCGAGGACCCGATCGTCTCCTCCGACATCGTGACCGACCCGGCGTCGTGCATCTTCGACGCGGGCCTGACCAAGGTGATCGGCAACCAGATCAAGACCGTCGGCTGGTACGACAACGAGTGGGGCTACTCCAACCGCCTCGTCGACCTGATCGAGTACGTGGGCGCCACCCTGCGATGATCGGAATCGACGAGCTCGACGTGAAGGGCCGGCGCGTCTTCGTGCGCGCCGACCTCAACGTCCCCCTGGACGGGGAGACGATCACCGACGACGGCCGGATCCGCGCGTCGGTGCCCACGATCAGGAAGCTGCTGGAGCGCGGCGCCCGCGTGATCGTGGGCGCCCACCTCGGCCGCCCGAAGGGCACGCCCACCCCGAAGTACTCACTGGCGCCGGTCTCCCGGCGCCTGGCCGAGCTGCTCGGCGAGGACGTCGCGTTCGCCGCCGACGTGGTCGGCGAGTCGGCCAGGAGCACGGTGGAGGCCCTGCAGGACGGTCAGGTCGCCCTGCTGGAGAACCTGCGCTTCGAGCCGGGTGAGGAGTCCAAGGACGACGCGGCCAGGGGCGAGTTCGCCGATCGCCTCGCCGCGCTGGCCGAGCTGTACGTCGGCGACGGCTTCGGCGCGGTCCACCGCAGGCACGCCAGTGTCTACGACGTGCCCAAGCGGCTGCCGCACGCCGCCGGTGACCTGATTCTCGCCGAGGTCGAGGTGCTCAGGCGGCTGACCGAGGACCCGGCCAGGCCGTACGTCGTGGTCCTGGGCGGTGCGAAGGTCTCCGACAAGCTCGGCGTGATCGCCAACCTGCTGACCAAGGTCGACCGGCTGCTGGTGGGCGGCGGCATGGCCTACACCTTCCTCAAGGCGCAGGGCCACGAGGTCGGCGGCTCGCTGCTGCAGGAGGACCAGCTCGACACGGTGCGCGGCTTCCTGGACGAGGCCGCGACCCGCGGAGTGGAGCTGCTGCTCCCGGTGGACGTGCTGGCCGCCAC
Organism: Sphaerimonospora cavernae; assembly: GCF_042435035.1. Classification (NCBI taxonomy): domain Bacteria; kingdom Bacillati; phylum Actinomycetota; class Actinomycetes; order Streptosporangiales; family Streptosporangiaceae; genus Sphaerimonospora; species Sphaerimonospora cavernae. The sequence goes on along the minus strand of NZ_JBHMQT010000023.1, from coordinate 57,849 downwards.
CCACTTCGCCGCCGACGCACCGCATGACGTCGTCGACGCGACCGAGATCCCGGCCGACCGGCAGGGCCTGGACATCGGTCCGCGCACACGTGAGCTGTTCGCCGCCAAGCTGGCCGACGCCCGCACGGTGTTCTGGAACGGCCCGATGGGCGTGTTCGAGTTCGACGTGTTCTCGGGTGGCACCCGGGCCGTGGCGGAGGCGCTGGTCGGCTCGGAGGCGTTCACCGTGGTCGGCGGCGGCGACTCGGCCGCGGCCGTGCGCCGTCTCGGCCTGCCGGAGGACGGTTTCTCGCACATCTCTACTGGTGGCGGCGCCAGCCTCGAATACCTCGAGGGCAAGACGCTGCCCGGACTCGCGGCGCTGGAGGAGTAAGACAAGATGGCCCGCAAGCCGCTCATCGCCGGCAACTGGAAGATGAACCTCAACCACCTCGAGGCCATCAACCTGGTTCAGAAGCTGGCGTTCTCGCTCACCGACCGCGACTACGACGCCGTCGACGTCGCGGTACTTCCGCCGTTCACCGACCTGCGCAGCGTGCAGACGCTGGTCGACGGCGACAGGCTGCGCATCGTGTACGGCGCGCAGGACGTGTCGCGGCACGACTCCGGGGCCTACACCGGGGAGATCTCCGGCGCGATGCTCGCCAAGCTCGGCTGCGCGTTCACCCTGGTCGGCCACTCGGAGCGGCGGCAGTACCACGCCGAGGACGAGGCGCTCTGCAACGCCAAGGTCAAGGCGGCCTACCGGCATTCGCTGACGCCGATCCTGTGCGTCGGCGAGGGCCTGCCGATCCGGCAGGAGGGCCGCCACGTCGAGCACACGCTCGCCCAGTTGGCCGGGGCGCTCGAGGGCGTCCCCGCCGAGCAGGCCAGGTCGATCGTCGTGGCGTACGAGCCGGTCTGGGCGATCGGCACCGGTGAGGTCGCCACCCCGGCGGACGCCCAGGAGGTGTGCGGGGCCATCCGCACCCGCCTCGCCGACCTGTACGGCGGCGATGTGGCCGGTGAGGTGCGTGTCCTCTACGGCGGCTCGGTGAAGTCGGACAACATCGCCGGTATCATGGCGCAACCCGACATCGATGGCGCCCTCGTCGGCGGGGCCAGCCTCGACCAAGGGGAGTTCGTAAAGATTTGCCGCTTTGGTGAAATCTCCGGCTAGGTGAGTGATTATGGGGGTGCGACTTGACAGCAGGCCGTACCCTCATAAGGCAAGATTGAACCATCACGCCCGATGATCGTGCACACGGACCGTGCGCACGCCCGGACATAGGAACAGGTCTAGTGGAACTCGGAATCTCCATCGCTCTCATCCTGTCGAGCGCTCTGATGGTGCTGCTCGTCCTGCTTCACAAGGGCAAGGGCGGCGGTCTGTCGGACATGTTCGGCGGCGGTTTCTCGTCGTCCTTCGGCGGGTCCTCCGTGGTGGAGCGCAACCTGGACCGGCTCACCGTCATCACGGGCATCATCTGGTTCGTCTGCATCATCGCGCTGGGCCTGATGCTCAAGCCTTAGGTCTGATGCCCCCCGCTGTACGGCGGCAGCGCATGAGTGAGATTCACCACCCCCGTGGGCGGGGGGATCAAGGCAAGGAGTTCTTCGGTGGGTAGTGGCAACGCGATCCGTGGCAGCCGAGTCGGCGCGGGCCCGATGGGAGAGGCCGAGCGCGGCGAGGCGGCCCCCCGGGTACGGGTCTCGTTCTGGTGCGCGAACATGCACGAGACGCGCCCGAGTTTCGCCAGCGACGCTGCGGTTCCCGAGCTGTGGGACTGCCCGCGTTGCGGTCTTCCGGCGGGCCAGGACAGTGCGAATCCGCCGGCACCACCGAGGAACGAGCCGTACAAGACGCACCTCGCGTACGTGAAGGAGCGCCGCAGCGACAAGGACGGCGCGCAGATCCTCGCCGAGGCCCTGGAGCGGCTGCGCTCCTCCTCGCGCCCGATTTACTGACCGTTCAATCCGGTTTTCGGTCCAACGTCGAAGGCCCTCCCCGCCGATGCGGAGAGGGCCTTCGACGTGTCCGGATCGAGGCCCCGAGGCGTCGAGGGCGGGGCTCAGCCGTGGACGAGCCGCCCGTCGACGAAGGTCATCCGCACCCGAGTCGTCCAGATCTCCTGGGGGTCGAGCGTGAACGGATCCCGGTCGAGCACCACGAGGTCGGCGGGCCGGCCCTCCTCGATCGCCCCGGCCGGTGAGCCGTTCAGCCGGGCTGATCCCGCCGTGTAAGCGGTCATGACCGTCCTGAGGTCGATGCTCTGGCCGGGCAGGAACGGAGTCTGCGCGGTGGGATAGGACGCGTGAACCGACCCTCCCGGCTCGGTGCGGTTGACCGCGACGTGCATGCCCTGCAGCGGGTCGGCCGACGACACCGGCCAGTCGGAGCCCGCCGCCAGACGGGTGCCGTGCCGTACGAGATCGGCGAAGGGGTACTGCCACGACGAGCGCTCCGCGCCGAGGTACGGAATGCACAGCTCGTCCATCTGCGCGTGGTGGGTGGCCCACAGCGGCTGCAGGTTCGCGGTCACGCCGAGCGCGGCGAAGCGCGGCACGTCCTGTGGCGTGATGATCTGCAGGTGGGCGATGTGGTGGCGGTTGCCCGGGTCGGTCCCGGCCAGGGCGTCCAGGGCCTCTCGTACGGCACGTTCGCCGATGGCGTGGAAGTGGACCTGGAACCCCAGAGCGTCGAGCTCCTTGACGTACACCTTGAGCAGCGCGGGGTCCACGTACGAGAGGCCGCGGCCCAGCTCGGGACCACCGCAGCGGCAGTAGGGCTCGATGACGGCGGCGGTGAAGTTCTCCGCGATGCCGTCCTGCATGATCTTCACGGCGGTGGCCCGGAACCGGTCCAGGCCCTCGGCCCTGGCACGCCGCTCGACCAGGCCGGGAACCTGCTCGGCCCCCCGCGCGCGGTCCCACCACAGCGCGCCGACCACCCGAGCGGTGAGGCGGCCGGACGAGGCGGCGGACAGATACGCGGGAAGCTGGTCGTCCGAGCCGGCGTACGATCCCACGATCGCGTCCTGCCACCCGGTGATGCCCAGGGAGAACAGGTGCGCCTGCGCGTCGAGCAGGGCCGCCACCAGGTCGCCGGGGGTCGGACGCGGGGTGAGCAGGCCGACCAGGTCCATCGCGCCCTCGTGCAGCACCCCGCTGGGCGTGCCGTCGGGATCCCGCTCGATGCGGCCGTCCGCGGGGTCGGGGGTGTCCCGGGTGATCCCGGCCAGCTCCAGCGCCCGGGTGTTGACCCAGGCGGCGTGGTGGTCGCGCTGGATCAGGTACGCCGGGCGGTCGAGGAAGTCGAGCTGGGACCGATGGGGAAGGCCGCCCGGGAAGGCCGACATGTCCCACCCGCCGCCGTCGATCCACTCCTTGAATGGATTTTTCGCGGCATAGTCGGATATAGCGCCGAGGTAGGCGTCGAGGCCGTACACCTGGGCCAGATCACACCTGGCGCGCTCCAGCCCGGCCTGTACCGGGTGCATGTGCGCGTCGGTGAAGCCCGGAGTGAGCAGGCCGCCGTCCAGGTCGACCGGCTCGGCCCCGGGCGAGATCCGTGCGAGATCGGCCTCGGCGCCCACGGCGGCGATGACGCCGTCGCGGACGAGGACCGCTTCGGCGAAGCCGCCGGAGTCGCGGGCGTCGACGGCGTGCGGCGTGAAGGCGCGGCCGCCGCGGAACAGGATGTCTGAGCTCACAGTGCCGTCTTCCGCTCAGTGACCGGTGATGAGGTCGGCGATCTTGGCGAGTGCGGAGGTCCGTTCGGCCCCCCGGCTCTCGCGGGCGTCGGCCATGCGGTAGAGGCGGTACATCGAGTGCACGCCCAACCAGCGTAGTGGCTCGGGCTCCCACGAGCGGACCCGCCGGTCCACCCACGGCAGCACGCTCAACTCGCTCTCACGCCGGAGCACGAGGTCCCGGAGCGTACGGCCGGCCAGGTTGGTGGTGGTCACGCCGTGCCCGGTGTAGCCGCCTGCCCAGCCCAGGCCGGTCTCCCGGTCCAGGTGCACGGTCGAACACCAGTCGCGCGGCACGCCCAGCACACCCGACCACGCGTGCGCCACCCGGAACCCGGCCATGGCCGGGAAGAACGAGGTGAGCAGGCTCCACAGCGCGTCGATCGTCCAGGCCGGGGTGTGCCCGCGGTCGTCGATCCTCGACCCGTAGAGGTACGGCTTGCCGCGGCCACCGAAGGCGATCCGGTCGTCGGCCGTCCGCTGGGCGTACATGTAGTAGTGCGCCATGTCCCCGAGCAGTTCGCGGCCGTTCCACCCGATCTCCGCCCACACGTCCTCCGGCAGCGGCTCGGTGACGATCATCGAGCTGTTCATCGGCAGCCAGTCGCGGTGGTGGCCGGGGATGGTCGCGGTGAACCCCTCGGTGCAGCGCAGCACGTAGGTGGCGGTCACTGTGCCGTACGGGGTGACCGCCCTGCCGCGGGAGATCTCGGTGACCGGGGTTCGCTCGTAGACCTCCACCCCGAGGTTCCGTACGGCCCGGGCCAGGCCGCGGGCGAGCTTCGCCGGCTGGATCCGCGCGCAGTGCGGGCTCCAGGTGGCCCCGGTCGCGCCCGACACCCGCAGCCGGGACTCCATCTCGCCCCTGGTGAGCAGGCGGACGTCCGCCTCGGTCCACCCCCACTGCCGTTGGTAGTTCAGCTCCTCGCGCAGCCGGACGTCCTGGGCGGTGCTTCTCGCGACCGTGAGCAGGCCGCCCTTGACGATGTCGGCCTCGATGTCCTCGGCGGCGGCGACCCGGATGACCTCGTCGATCGCCTCGAACATGGCACGCTGGAGCCGTTTGGCGGCGTCCGGGCTGTGCGTCTTCGCGTACCGCTCCGGCGACCCGGCGAGCGCCCCGGTCAGCCAGCCGCCGTTGCGGCCCGAGGCGCCGAACCCGGCGAACTCCTTCTCCAGGACGACGACCCGCAGGTGAGGCTCGGCCTTCTTCAGGTAGTAGGCGGTCCACAGGCCCGTGTATCCGGCGCCGACGATGGCCACATCGGCCTGGAGGTCGCCGTCGAGCGGCTCGCCGGGCTCGGGGACGCCGAGGGACCGATACCAGAAGGACACCTCGCCGTTGGCGAAGTCCGGCGTCAGCGGAGCGCTCATGCCGCACATCCTGCTGTATCCGCGTCAGCTACACCAAGTCGCAACCGAAGCCATCGGTAGATCTGGACAGACATGCGGATAACGGTAGTCCTGGTCGAATAGGCTCCGACGGGAAGGTCGACCTCGAGCGCTGCCTAGACCGCCTGGCGCTGGAAGTCGTAGGCCCGTTCGACCTTGGCCACGTGCACGGCGAACGACTCGTACCAGCGCGCGCGGCCCTCGGCACGGGTCACCGCATGCGCGACGTGGTCACGCCAGGCCCGGATCGACTCTTCGTCGCGCCAGTAGGACACCGTGATCCCCAGCCCGTCGGACCCGCGCGCCGAGTCGACGCCGAGGAACCCCGGCTGGTCGGCGGCGAGCCGGACCATCTCCGCGGCGCGCTCTCCATAGCCGTTGTCACCGTCGGTGCGGACCGAGGTGAACACCACGGCGTAGTAGGGCGGCTCAGGCGGCGCGGCCGGGGCCAGGTCGGTCATGGCACCTCCAGAGACACTGGATCGACACTCGTCGCATGATCTCACGCACTCGTCGCGAGCCGCGACGGCGCGGGCTGAGGCACTATCGTCGCCTCTCGTGACCGGAAGATCCTCCCACCTGAACGCGACAGCCGAGGCCTACGACGCCGTCGCCGTCCAATACGCCGAACTAGTCCGGGACGAGCTCGACCATGTGCCGCTGGATCGTGCCCTGCTCGCCGCGTTCGCCGACTTCGTACGGCAGGCCGGGGGCGGGCCCGTCGCCGAACTCGGCTGTGGCCCGGGTCGTGTGACGGCGTACCTGCGGGGTCTGGGCCTGGACGTCTTCGGGGTCGACCTGTCGCCGGTGATGATCGACCTCGCCCGCCGGGCCTACCCCGACCTGCGCTTCGAGGTCGGCTCGATGGACGCCCTGGACCTGCCCGACGGCGAGCTGAGCGGCATCGTCTGCTGGTACTCGATCATCCACGCCCCGCCGGAAGAACTGCCGTCATATTTCGCGGAGTTCCGCCGCGTGCTGGCCCCGGGCGGCCACCTCCTGCTCGGCTTCTTCGAGTCAGAGGGTGGAGAGGTGGCTGCCTTCGACCACAGGGTGACTACGGCCTACCGATGGCCGATCGACGACCTCGCGGCGGTCGCACGCGAGTCTCGGTTCGTCGAAGTCGGCCGAATGCTGCGCGAGCCCCGGGACGTGGAACGGTTCCGCCAGGGCCGCCTGCTGATGCGTCGGGTTCCGTAGCGGAGGACAAGCCCGAGGACGTGGCCCGGTCGCGCGCTCGCGCGACGTGCGATCTGCTTCGCCGTCGGCGGGCTCGCATACCCGGCGCCCAGCACCACTGCGTCGTGTCCCACGCCCTCCGCTGCCATGGTCATGCGGTCACCGCTTTGTGTCCAGTCCCGACCGCGGGTTTCACCATATTTGACTTCACGGACATCTCGGGCGATTGGCATTTACTTCTCGTATTTTCATTGAATTAGTCAGCGAAAAATCTTGCCATTTCATGTCGAGCATGAGACTGTTCAGATAGATGTTCGAATGCGGGTTGGCGGGGAGGGAATTCCGTGGAGCAGTCCGTGGAGAACGAGGAACTCGTGACGCCGGGACGGCCGAGGCGGATGGCGCTGCGTTTGGCGGAGCTGAGGCCGATCGAGCCGGCGGAACTGGACATGCTCCAGGGGATGTCCGATCCGGATGCACCGCCTTCCCAGGCTCCGCCCTCTGTTCTGTCCCCTGCTCCATCCCTGCTGAGCGAGGAGGAGTGGGCCCGGATGCAGGAGGAGGAGCAGACAGAAGCAGCGGCACACCCTCGCGTGGAGGCGTGTTCCGCGGGCGGTTCGCGTACCCGGTCACGGCCACACCAGCCGAGCCGCGGGCCTCGTGTTTCGGATGTCACTCCCGGCGCGCGCAGGAGAGCCCGCTCCCGCCATCGAACGCGAGCATGGCCATCGGATCCTGGAGGCGGGATCGCGGACACCGGTGTGGCGGTGAACGGTTCCGCCGATGCCATCTGCCCATATGCCGACTCTCATGACGGGGTACAAGCTCGGTTGTGGATCTCGAAGAGGCGGCGGAGCGGCTGTACGGCCTGGCGCCGGGTGAGTTCACGGCGGCACGTGATGCTCTCGCAGGGGAGACCAAGGCCGCGGGGAAGACCCGGCTGGCGCGGGAGATCGGCAGGCTGCGTAAGCCGACTGTGGTGGCCTGGGTGGTCAACCAGCTGGCCCGGCGGCATCCGGACGACCTGGCGGGCCTCCTTGACGTGGGCGAACGGCTGCGGGAGGCCTGGCGGCGGCAGCACGCGGACGCGCTGGCCGACCTCAGCCGACGTAGGACGCGGATCACGGCCGGCCTCATCCGCATGATCAGACAGGACGCCGAGGCGGACGGGCACCCGCTGCCGTCGGCGGCCGTAGCCGAGATCGAGCGGACTCTCGACGCCGCCGTGGTCGACGAGGACGCGGCGGGCGAGGTCCGTCGGGGGAGGCTGGTCCGCCCTCTCAGCTACAGCGGATTCGCCCCCGCGCCGGTGGTACGGCCCACCCCGCGGCGGAACGCCCCTGCGCCGCGACCCGAGGCAGAGAAACGGCGGCAGGAAGACAAGCGACGGGCGGCGGTGCGCGAACGCGAAAGGGCGGAGCGTGAGCGCCACGTCGGTGAGCTGAAGCATGCCCTCGCCGAGGCGGAACGCACCGTCGCCGAGGCGGAGCAGAGCCATGCCGCCCGGGCGGCCGAGCTGGCGGAAGCCGTACGGGACCGAGACCGCCGGGCGGGAAAGGTCGCCGAGTTCACCGCTGAGCTGGCCGAGGCCAGGGAGAGGCTCACCGCCGCCGAGCACCGGGTGGAAGTCGCCGAACGAGAGGAGATCGTCGCGAGCGAGGTGTCGCTGTCCGCCCGCCACCAAGCGAACCAGACCCGGTCGGCTCTCGAGCAGGCCGAAGACGGCAACGGCAGCCGGTGAGGAGCGGCCACCATCGCCCCGGATCGCTCGGACGACACGGCAGACGGCCTCTTCCAGGTGAGAGAGCAACAACGAGGGCGCGGAATAGCGGGAAGGGCAGAATCCGAAGGTGGAAAGGGCGGAGGGCGTTGAGCTGGAACATCGAGAATCCCGAGGCCGAGCGACTGGCGGCCGAGATCGGCGCGCTCACCGGTGAGAGCAAGACCGCCGTCATCATTTCCGCCCTGCGGGAGCGGCACGAGCGGTTGCTTGTGAAGAGCCGGCAGACCGAGGACGCCGCGATGGTGGACGACCTTCTCGCGCTCGCCGCAGGGATCCGTTCGAGGGTCGGCGGGAAGGCGTTGTCCACCGATTTCCTTTATGGCCCCGAGACCGGACCCCGGTGAAGGCGGTGGTGCCAGGGGAGGGGCGGCTCTCGACCAGGGTGGTGAGCGGTAACCGCGGCGATGACGACCGGCCGCGACTTCGCCGGATCGGCTCAGCGTTTGGCCGCATGGTCGGTGAGCTGGGCGGCCGCGCTCTGGAAGTCGTTGACCCACTCGGAGGTCTCCTCGCGTGTGATCAGCGAGATGTCGGCCAGGAAGGAGCGCAGCAGTGCGAGGTAGTCCTGTACCGGGACAGGCTCGGGTCTCACCGCGTCACGGGCGTTTAACTCCGCCCAGTCGAACTGGAAGTCCACCAGGCGGTGCTGGATCTTCTGCGCGGTCGTCATGTCGCGCATCCATCCTGATGACAGTCCGAGAACGTGGTCGAGGGCGACGCAGACGCCAGCGGCGGCCAGCCGCGGACGTCCGCGTAGAAGCGGCTGAACATGGCGAAATAGGGCTCCCATTTCGGCCAATATGGCAGGACCGGATCGTGGTCGTCTCCCTGGCAGTTCAGGAAGTACGCCTCGCACTTTTTCCAGTTGACGTCGTGGTTGCCGGGCACCATGACGACCCGGTCTCGGGCGAGCCCCAATCCTTCTGCCAGGTCCGAGAGAAAGTCGTGGACGTGGTTGAACTCGGCCGGGCGGGCCCATTCGGCCAGGTCGCCCGAGGCCACGATGAGATCGGGAGCGACTCCTCGCTTCTCGCGCAGCCAGGCCAGATCCTTCAGGAGCCGTGCGGCCAGCGAGGCGTGCTCCCTGTCCCCGTCGGTCATCCCGTCGGTGCCGAACCGATGGTGGGCGCCGAACTGCATGTCGGAAACGTGCAGCATCGTGATCGCCTGTCGCCCGGCCACCGCGCCTCCCGCGGGCGCCGCGACATTTCGCCTCGACAACGGCGCCTTCGATTCTGTATTGGGCGACAATTGTAGCCGGATAACCCGGCTTACGTGGCTTGCTACGCGGGCACCTACGAATGTGGATTTATCCGGAAATAACCTGCGAATCGACCGGTCAGGGGGAGGCGATGCGGCTGAGGGAGGGCGGGATCTTGGCGGCGGCGGCGCGGTCGAGCAGGAAGAGCGTGCGCTGCCGCCCGCGCGCCCCGGCGGCCGGCACCTGGAACGGCCCGGCCTCCGACAGCGCCATGTGCACGGCCTGGGCCTTCTCCTCGCCCGCCGCGACGATCCATACCTCCCGGGCGGCCCGGATCGCCGGGAACGTCAGCGACAGCCGGGTCGGCGGCGGCTTGGGGGAGCCGTGCACCGCCACGACCGACCGCTCTTCCTCGTAGACGGCCGGCTGGCCGGGGAAGAGCGACGCGACGTGGGTGTCGGGTCCCATGCCGAGCAGCAGCACGTCGAAGGACGGCACCTGGCCGTGGTCCTCCGGCCTGGTCGCCTTGGTGAGCTCGGCCGCGTAGGCCTCCGCGGCCTCCTCGGCGGTCATGCCGGAGTCGGGGCCCGGCATGACGTGGACCCGGTCCGGATCCACGTCGACACGGTCGAGCAGGGCGGCGCGGGCCCCGGTCTCGTTCCGTTCCGGGTCGCCGTCGGGGAGGAAGCGCTCGTCGCCCCACCAGATGTCGAGCGTCCGCCAGTCGATCGCGTCGCGGGCGGCGGTCCCGGCCACCGCGGCGAGGGTCGCGATGCCGACGCTGCCGCCGGTCAGCACCAGGTGGGCGGACCCGCGCGCTGCCTGGGTGTCCGCCAGCCGGGTGATCAGGCGGGCGGCCACGGCCTGGGCCAGCACCTCGGCGTCGCGGTGGACGATGACTGTGGGAACGCTCAACGAAAGTGTCTTCCTATCTGGATGCCAACTGCTGAATGGCCGAGGCGTAGACCTCGTCGGGGTCGAGTCGCCGCAGTTCTTCGGCGAGCAGTTCCGAGGTGGGCCGCCGGGCCAGCGCGACCCGTCGATCCGGATGGCCGGGCCGCGACAGTGTGGCCAGCCGGGCGTCCGTCCTGGTCACCACGAGCTCGCCGCCGCCCACGACGGCCAGGCGCACCCCCGTGAGGCCGGGCCCGGAGGAGTCGGCCACCTCGATCGGCGCCGCCAGGCGATCCGACAGCCAGGCCGCCAGCAGCGGCGCGCTGGGGTTGCCCGCCGCGCCTTCCACCACGCCCCGCTCGACCTTCCCGATCGGCTGGTCGAAGGCCGCGGCCAGCAGGCTGCGCCACGGCGTCAGCCGGGTCCAGGCCATGTCGGTGTCCCCGGGGACGTACACGTCGGCCCGGCCGCTGATCGCCGCGACCGTGTCCCGCGCCGCCTGCGCGTCGGTGATCCGCCGACCGGCGAGCCGGCCGACGGGGTCCTTGGCCGGCACGTCCGGGCCCTGGCACGGCCACCACGCCACGACGGGCGTGTCGGGGAGCAGCAGCGGAGTGATCACCGAGTGGGCGTGTTCGGTCAGCTCGCCGTACAGGCGCAGCAGTACGACCTCGCCCGGCGCCGACTCGCCGACCCGGATCTCCGCGTCGAGCCGGTTGGGCTCGCCCGGACTGCGGTTGATGATCACCAGGATCCGCGAGGGGTGCTCGCGGGCGGCCTCGGTCGCCGCGCGCACCGCGTCGTACTGCCCGGCCTCGTCGACGACGGCGACCAGCGTCAGCACCATGCCGACCGCCGGCGCGCCCATCTGGTGCCGCAGCCGGGTGAGCGTCGAGGAGATCTTCGACGCGGTGGTCTCGGTCAGGTTGAACGTCGTCACAGTCGCCTCCAGGCTCGCCCGTCCCTGGCCAGCATCTCGTCGGCCGAGGCGGGACCCCAGGTGCCCGCCGGGTAGCCCTCGGGCCTGCCCTGGGAGGCCCAGAACTCCTCGATCGGATCCATGATCATCCAGGAGAGCTCCACCTCCCGCTGGTGCGGGAACAGCGGCGGGTCGCCGATGAGCACGTCGAGGAGCAGCCGCTCGTACGCCTCCGGAGACGACTCCATGAACGACTCGCCGTAGGCGAAGTCCATGAGGACGTCCCTGACCTCCATGGCCGTGCCCGGCACCTTGGAGCCGAAGCGCACGGTGATGCCCTCGTCCGGCTGGACCCGGATGACCAGTGCGTTCTGCCCGAGGATCTCGGTGTCGGTCTTGCTGAACGGCAGGTGCGGCGCCCGCTGGAAGACGACCGCGACCTCCGTCATCCGGCCGCTGAGCCGCTTGCCCGTACGCAGGTAGAACGGCACCCCCGCCCAGCGGCGGTTGGCGACCTCGAGGCGGACCGCGGCGTAGGTCTCGGTGATCGAGTCCGCCGGGATGCCGTCCTCCTCCAGGTAGCCGACGACGGGCTCGCCGCCCTGCCAGCCCCGGGTGTACTGGCCGCGCGCGGTGCCGGCGGCCAGATCGGCGGGGAGTTGGACCGCGCTGAGCACCTTCTCCTTCTCCCGGCGCAGCGAGTCGGCGTCGAAGAAGGTCGGGTCCTCCATGGCGACCAGCGCCAGAAGCTGGAGCAGGTGGTTCTGGATCACGTCACGGGCCGCGCCGATGCCGTCGTAGTAGCCGGCCCGGCCGCCGATGCCGATGTCCTCGGCCATCGTGATCTGGATGTGGTCGACGTAGCGGCGGTTCCAGATCGGCTCGTACAGCGTGTTGGCGAATCGCAGGGCCAGGATGTTCTGGACCGTCTCCTTGCCCAGGTAGTGGTCGATCCGGAAGACGGACTCCTCCGGGAACACCGCGTTGGTCAGCGCGTTCAGCTCGCGGGCGCTGTTCAGGTCGTGCCCGAAGGGCTTCTCCACCACGACCCGCCGCCAGGACCCGCTCGGGCCCTGCGCGAGGTCCGTCCGCTTGAGCTGCTCGATCACCACGGGGAAGTACTTCGGCGGCACCGACAGGTAGAAGGCGTAGTTGCCGCCGGTGCCCCGGGTCTCGTCGATCTCCTTGAGCATCATCGCCAGCACGTCGAACGCGCCGTCGTCGTCGAAGGTGCCGGGGCAGAAGTGGATGCCCTCGCTGATCTGCTTCCAGACCTCCTCGCGGAACGGTGTGCGCGCGTGCTCCTTGACCGCCTCGTAGGTGACCTGCGCGAAGTCCTCGTGCGCCCAGTCACGCCGGGCGAATCCGACCAGGGAGAAGCCCGGGGGCAGCAGCCCCCGGTTGCCCAGGTCGTAGATCGCCGGCAGCAGCTTCCGCTTGGCCAGGTCGCCCGTGACGCCGAACAGCACGAGCACGCACGGCTCGGCCACCCGCGGCAGCCGCCTGTCGCGGGGATCGCGCAGCGGATTGGCGGCGGCCACCTGCTCGGAGGTCGCCTGTGTCGCGGCCTGGGCCGCCGCCTGCGTCACCGACTCGGCGACCGTCCCGGTCGCGGCGGCGGCGGGTGCCGTTTCCTCCGCCCGTGTCCGCGGCTCGGTCATAGCCCCTCCGCCACGGAGAGCAGGTGCCGTACGCCCGCGACCCGGTCGGTGAGGTGCAGGCGGACCGCCGGCCTGCCCCGGGAGGCCAGTGCCCGCAGGTCGCCCAGCGCCTGCGCGAGCTGCAGCCTGCCCAGTGTGTACGGCCTGCCCGGCACCTCGACGTCGTCGGTGACGGCCCCGGTGATCTGCAGGAACACTCCGGCGGCGGGGCCGCCCTTATGGTACTGCCCGGTCGAGTGCAGGAACCGCGGTCCCCACCCGAACGTGACCGCGTGGTCGGTCCGGTAGTCCAGCAGCGCCCGGAGCGTGGCCACGTCGGCGGCCGCCCAGGTCTCGGTCATCTCCTCGAAGGAGGACTCCCCGACGGGCGCGGCGTCGAACGCCGCCTCACGGTCGAGATAGGCCATGATCGCCAGGTAGCCCCGCTCCGGGATCGCGCGCAGCAGCCAGGTCAGCACGTCGGCCAGGTTCTTCGGGTCCCCCGGCACCTCGCCGTACACCTCGACGGGCCCGTCGGTCAGGATCGGCGTCCCGGCGGGCAGCGGTCCGTCGCCGGACTCCGTCAGGATCGCGGTGGTGTTCTCCTTCGACTCGGCCACGTTCGGCTGGTCGAACGGGTTGATCCCGAGGACCCGGCCGGCGACCGCCGTCGCGTACTCCCAGACGAGGAACTGCGCACCCAGCGGGCCGTCCACCGCGGCGGCGCCGTCCGGCCCGATCGACACCACGTACTGGTCGTCGGCCTCGGCCGCGTCGGCGCCGACCACCGGCAGGATGCCCTTGCCCTCCTTGCCGGTCGACTCGGCGATGAGCTGCTCGATCCAGTCGGGCAGCCCGGCGATGTCCGTCGCCGCGTCACGCAGGACCAGCTTGTCGCGGCCGTGCAGCGCCTGCGCGCCGAGCAGCACGCCGAGGTCCAGGCCGGGGTTGCCTTCGGCTCCTTCCAGCAGCGGCTGTACGGCGGCCGCCTCGTCGAGAAGGCCGCGCACATCGGCGCCGGCCAGCGCGCTCGGCACCAGGCCGAACGCGCTGAGCGCGCTGTAGCGGCCGCCCACGTTCGGGTCGGCCAGGACGACCTGGTAGCCGGCCTCGATGGCGGCCTGCTCCAGCGGGGAGCCGGGGTCGGTCACGATGACCATGTGCTCGGCGGGGTCGAGCCCGGCGTCGCGGAACGCCTTCTCGTAGATCCGGCGGTGGCTGTCGGTCTCGATCGTGCCGCCGCTCTTGCTGGACACCACCACGAGCGTCCGCTCGATCGGGGCGGCCAGCGCGCGCCGCACCTGGTGCGGATCGGTCGTGTCGAGGACGGTCAGCGGCACGTCCCGGGTGGCGCAGATGACCTCGGGGGCGAGAGAGGACCCGCCCATCCCGGCCAGCACCACGTGGTCGAGGCCTTCGGCCTGAGCCTTCTCGACGAGCTTGGTGATCTCGGGCAGCAGCTCCCGGCTCGTGAGCGGCAGGTTGAGCCAGCCGAGCCGGATCTCCGCCTCGGAGCGGGCCTGCGGCCCCCACAGCCCGGGATCGCCCGCGGCCAGCGCGGCCGGCACCCCGTCGGAGACTAGCCCGTTCCTGACCGCCTCGACCGCCTGCCCCCCGTCGCCGAGGTTCACCTCAACTGTCATGTCGCCTCAGGCCTTCCCGAGCTCGGCCTTGACGGTCTCGAGCAGCTCGTTCCACGACGTCTCGAACTTCTCGACGCCCTCCTCCTCCAGGACTCGCACCACGTCGTCGTAGTCGATGCCGGCGTTCTTGAGTGACGCCATGACGTCCCACGCCTGCTGGTAGAAGGGGCGGACGGTGTCACCCGAGATCCTGCCGTGGTCGGCGGCCGCCTCCAGCGTCTTCTCCGGCATGGTGTTGACGACCCCGCCGGTCACGAGCTGCTCGACGTAGAGGGTGTCGGGGTAGTCCGGGTTCTTCACTCCGGTGGAGGCCCACAGCGGCCGCTGCGGGCGGGCGCCGGCGGCGCGCAGGGCCTGCCAGCGCGGCGAGTTCATGACCTCCTCGAACGCGGCGTAGGCGAGGCGGGCGTTGGCGACGCCGGCCTTGCCCCGCAGCCCGAGGGCCTCCGGTGTGCCGATCTTCTCCAGCCGGCCGTCGATCTCGGTGTCGAGGCGGCTGACGAAGAACGACGCCACCGACTCGATGGAGGCGAGGTTCACCCCGGCCGCCGCGGCCTTCTCCAGGCCGCTCAGCCAGGCGTCCATGACCTGGCGGTACCGCCCCAGAGAGAAGATCAGCGTGACGTTGACGCTGATGCCCTCGGCGATGGCCTGCGTGATCGCGGGAAGGCCCTCGACGGTCGCCGGGATCTTGATGTGCACGTTGGGCCGGTCGACCAGCCACCACAGCGCGCGTGCCTCGGCGATGGTCGGCTCGGTCCTGCGGGCCAGCCGGGGATCGACCTCGATGGATACCCGGCCGTCCACCCCGTGGGTCACGTCGTAGACCGGCCGCAGCACGTCGGCCGCCCAGCGGATGTCGAAGGTCGTGATGGCCCGCACGGCCTCCTCGACCGAGACGCCGCGCACCGCGAGGTCGCGGAGCTGCGTGTCGTACGCGTCGCCCTTGCTGAGGGCGTTGGCGAAGATCGTCGGGTTGGACGTGACGCCGCTCACGTTCCTGTCCTTGACCAGGGCGGCCAGGCCGCCGCCACGCAGCCGGTCCCGGCTGATGTCGTCGAGCCAGATGGAGACTCCGGCCTCGACAAGGCGCTTCAGATTCTCACTCATCTTGATCCCTCAGTTTCCGGTCGTCTCACCCTTGTCGGCGCCGGTCCTGGCCAGGCTGGCCTTGGCGGCGGCGACGACGCGGTCGGCGGTGAGGCCGAACTGCTCGTAGACGGTCTTGTACGGGGCGGAGGCACCGAAGTGCTCCAGGCTCAGCACTTCCCCCGCTTCGCCGACGAACTCCCGCCAGCCCAGCGCGACTCCCGCCTCCACGGCCACCCGGGCGCGGACCGAATGCGGCAGCACGGTCTGCCGGTAGGCGGGCTCCTGCGCCCTGAACCACTCGACGCACGGCATCGACACCACCCGGGTCGGGATGCCCTGCGCCTCCAGGGTCTTACGTGCCTCCACCGCGAGCTGGACCTCGCTGCCGGTCCCGATGATCACCACGGCCGGCTGGCAGTTGGACGCGTCCTGCAGCACGTAACCGCCGCGCGCCACACAGTCGGGGTCGCCGGTGCCGTCCAGGACCGGCAGGTTCTGCCGGCTGAGGCACAGCCCGGCGGGACGGTCGGTGTGCTCGAG
Organism: Sphaerimonospora cavernae; assembly: GCF_042435035.1. NCBI lineage: Bacteria > Bacillati > Actinomycetota > Actinomycetes > Streptosporangiales > Streptosporangiaceae > Sphaerimonospora > Sphaerimonospora cavernae. The sequence continues at coordinate 41,835 of NZ_JBHMQT010000023.1, read as the reverse complement.
GATCGCCTTCCACGCGGCTGAGGTCTCGTTGGCGTCGGCCGGGCGGACCACGTCCAGGCCCGGAACGGCGCGCAGCGACCACAGGTGCTCGATCGGCTGGTGGGTCGGACCGTCTTCGCCGAGACCGATCGAGTCGTGCGTCCACACGTAGGTCACCGGGAGCTTCATCAGCGCGGCCAGCCGCACCGACGGGCGCATGTAGTCGCTGAACACCAGGAACGTGCCGCCGTACGGGCGGGTGCCGTTGTGCAGGGCGATGCCGTTCAGGATGGCGCCCATGCCGTGCTCGCGGATGCCGAAGTGCAGCGTCCTGCCGTACCGGTTGCCGGGGAACTCCCTGGTCTGGAACTCCTCAGGGATGAAGGACGGCTCGCCCTTCATCGTGGTGTTGTTGGAGTCGGCGAGGTCGGCCGAGCCGCCCCACAGCTCGGGCAGGACCGGCGCGAGCGCGCTCAGCACCTCACCGGAGGCCTTGCGGGTGGCGACCGACGACCCGATCTCGAAGGAGGGCAGCGCCTTGTGCCAGCCCTCGGGGAGCTTGTGCCGCGAGATCCGGTCGAACAGCTCGGCACGCTCGGGGTCGGCCGCCCGCCAGCTCGCGAACCGCTTGTCCCACTCGGCACGCGCCTCCCGGTTGCGCGCCACGACCTCGCGGGCGTGCGCGAGGACCTCGTCGGGGACGTCGAAGTGCTTGGACGGGTCCATGCCGAGGACCTGCTTGGTCGCGGCCACCTCGTCGGGGCCGAGCGCCGAGCCGTGGATCTTGCCGGTGTTCTGCTTGTTCGGCGCGGGCCAGCCGATGGTCGTGCGCAGCTTGATGAAGGTCGGCCGCTCGGTCTCGGCGCGGGCCGCCTCCATCGCCGCATACAGTGCCTGGACGTCCTCGACATACTTTCCAGAAGCGGTCCAGTCGACCTCCAGGACCTGCCAGCCGTACGCCTCGTACCGCTTGGCGATGTCCTCCGACAGCGCGATCTGGGTGTCGTCCTCGATCGAGATCTGGTTGGAGTCGAAGACGACGACGAGGTTGCCGAGCTTCTGGTGGCCCGCGATCGCGCTGACCTCGTGGCTGATGCCCTCCTCGATGTCGCCCTCGGAGGCGAAGCACCAGATCATGTGGTCGAACGGGGAGGTCCCCGGCTCGGCGTCGGGGTCGAACAGGCCGCGCTCGCGGCGGGCGGCCATGGCCATCCCCACGGCGTTGCCCAGACCCTGTCCCAGCGGGCCCGTGGTCGTCTCCACACCCGCCGTGTGGCCGTACTCCGGGTGGCCCGGGGTGAGGCTGTCCCACTGGCGCAGGCCCTTGATGTCGTCAAGGGTGAGGCCGTACCCGGAAAGGTAGAGCTGGATGTAGAGCGTCAGGCTGGTGTGCCCGCAGGACAGGACGAACCTGTCGCGCCCCGCCCACTTCGGATCCGAAGGATCGTGGCACAGGACGCGCTGGAAGAGAAGGTAGGCGGCGGGAGCGAGGCTCATCGCGGTGCCCGGGTGACCCGAGCCCGCCTTCTCGACCGCGTCCATCGCCAGGGCCCGCACCACGTCGACCGCCTGCCGATCGAGGTCACTCCACTCAAGGCTTGCGCTGCTCAACTACTCGATCCCCTCTGAATTCTTCGCGCCGATTTGGCAATTCCCGCCCACCCTGGACCCTAACGGTTTCCCGGTTGTACCGTTTGGCAGGCCGTTCGCCATGCGGACACGGACGGCGATGAACCGGAGCGTCCGGCCCCGATTGATGGACCACCGGAACCTGCGACTACAGTGATTGCGCAAGTGCCCACCGTGTGCCTGCCGGGAGTGAAACCCGGACGGAACACACCGGAGATCCCTGTCGCAATCAGAGGTTACGCGTTGACCCCGCCCTTGCTGGAAGCGCCTTGACGGTGCTCACGAACAAGCAGACGATGACCAGTCTCGGGACCGCCCGAGGCGCCGCCGCCTCGGCCGCGGCGCCCCGCTCCGTCGGAGCGCTCGTGAAGGCCTACGTGGCGCTCACCAAGCCGCGGATCATCGAACTGCTGCTGATCACGACCCTGCCGACGATGTTCCTCGCGGCACGAGGCCTGCCCGATGCGTGGACGGCCATCGCGACCATGCTCTTCGGCACCCTCTCGGCGGGCAGCGCGAACGTCCTGAACTGCTACATCGATCGGGACATCGACCAGACGATGCGGCGCACCCGCCGCCGGCCGCTGCCCAAGCACGAGGTCTCGCCCAAGGGCGCACTGCTCTTCGGTGTGATTTTGGGCACGCTGTCGACGATCGGCCTCGCGCTGTCGGTCAACGTGCTCGCGGCGGCCCTCTCGCTGGCCGCGATCCTGTTCTATGTCCTGGTCTACTCGATGGTGCTGAAGCGGCGGACCGCGCAGAACATCGTGTGGGGCGGGATCGCCGGCTGCATGCCCGTGATGATCGGCTGGGCCGGGATCACCGGTAGCGTGTCGTGGGCGCCCGTGGTGCTGTTCGGCGTGGTCTTCTTCTGGACGCCGCCGCACACCTGGACCCTCGCCATGCGCTACCGCGAGGACTACGCGTCCGTCGAGGTGCCCATGCTGCCCGTCATCGCCACCGAGCGGCGGGTCCTGCGGCAGATCATCGTCTACACCTGGGCGACCGTGCTGTGCTCGCTGCTGCTGTGGCCGGTCGCCGGCACCTCGCTGCTCTACCCGGCGGTCGCCGCCGTCCTCGGCGCGGTGTGCCTGTTCGAGGTGTACGCCATGCTGGCCCGGCTCAACGCCGGGAAGGCCGGCCTCGACCTGCGGCCGATGCGCTTCTTCCACTGGTCGAACGTCTATCTCGCGATCCTCTTCCTCGCCGTCGCGGTCGACTCCCTGATCGTCTGAGCCTCGCCTGCCACGGCGGCGTTCAGCCGTACGTGGCACGGACGTTGTCGCGCGGCGGCGGCTGGAGCCTGCCCGCCGGGCCTTCGGCGAAGGCCCGCAGCAGGTTGGCCGTCGCCTTCGTGACGAACCGCCGGGTCCGGACGTCGATGCCGTGCGCACGTGGGAGATCCCGGGTTCTCGCCATCAGCGCCTCCGCCCACCGCATGGTCCCCGAGGCGAAGACGCCCGCCCCGCCGGGCATGGTGTAGTACGCCGAGTCGGCGAAGCTCGGCCGCCCCGCGCACGTCACCGGTGAGTGGGAGATGATCTCCAGCGGCCGGGGTGTCGGGACGGCCGGGACCACCCTGTCGTACTCCACGCCGACCAGGTGGGGGAACTGCTCGCCCCGCCGGACCCCGGTGCCCGCGAAGATCCAGTGACCGGGCCGGGTCACCACATACGGCGCGTCCACGGGATAGCCGTCGTAGAAGACGCCGGTCAGCGAGGATTCGGGGTCGGCGGCCGGGCCCGACCGGTAGTCGGCGGTCGCCAGTGCCGGGCGCCTGCCGTACATCGGATCCCTGGCGACGTCGGTCTTGTAGCACACCACCAGCCGGCCGCCCCGTTCCAGCCGGATCCGCCGATAGCAGGTGTTGGCCCCGAGGAAGGCCAGGTTGACGCCCGCGTCCCGGGCGTCGGTCGCGCGGGCGCGCATGCCCGGCGTCCAGTACTCGTCGTGCCCGAGGAAGAACACCGCCGCGGCGTCCTTCAACACGCCGCCTCCGGCATCGATGTCGCCGCTGGTCGTGTACGCGAGAGGCAGCCCGAGCCGTTCGGCCAGCGCCACCACCGCCCGCTCGTGGACGAGGAACTTCTCCATCCCCGTACGGTCGTAGGGCCGGTCGAAGCTCACCGCCAGAGAGCGGCTCTCGTAGCGGCCGTCGCCGCCGAAGTAGAGGCTGTGGCCACCCCACCTGTTGTAGGCCTGCCACGTTCCGGTCGCGTGCACGAGCACGGTCTTCCCGGCTCCCGATGCCGAGCGGACGACCAGCGGCACATACCGCTGGTGCCCCCGGTCGGCGTCGAGGCGCAGGAGATAGACCCCCTCCGGCCAGCCGTCCGTCGGCACCGTGAGCGAACGCCGCCAGTCGGCGTGCACGGTGCGGGTCGTGGCCACCAGGTCACCGGGGCGTTGCCGCCGGCCGCTGATCCAGGCCGACCGCCACACCCGGCGCGCCAGGGCGCCGCCGTACCAGCCCATCCGGTACGCGGTGACGCGGAAGCGGTCGGCCGTGGTGGAGACGCACAGCCCGACCGGCTCGCCGGGCAGCACGCTCGCCCTGTCGCAGTAGCCCTCCACCGCGTCGTCCGGGCCGTACCGCCGGATCCGCCAGTCGGTGTCGCCGGGAAGCAGCCGCTCGGGCGTGGGGGACGGGCGGGCGGCCACGGCGGGAGACGGCCCGGCGGCGGGTGACGGGCCACCGGGTGACGGGCTTGCGGATGACGGGCCGGTCTCGGGCGCCGCCCGCCCCGAGGCGCCGCATCCGGCCGTCCCGATGGCGGCCGCCGCGGCCGCGCCCGCGGCGTACAGGAAGCGGCGTCGACCCAGATCGCCGCCAGGTGTATCGTTCATGGCCGTCCATGTTTCCGGGTGGGTGGCGCCGATCCTATCGGGCGGCGTGCCGTACCCCGTGGACGTGCGTTCTACGGCGCGAAGGACTCCGGGCGGGGGAGGACAGGACGTGGGCAGTCGGTTACATTCGCGGCATGGCGAGCCTTGATCCGCGTGCGGTGCTGAAGGAGCGGCCGTCGATCGGCCTGATCAGCGGTCTGGTCGTCGCGGGGCTGTGCGCGCTGGTGTCGTTATCCTTCGACGTCCTGGACGGCGACCCCGTCCAGTTCTCCATCGCGCTCGTGCTGGCCGTGGCGCCGGTGCCGCTGCTGCTCGCGGGGGTGCTCGCGCTGGACCGGATGGAGCCCGAGCCCCGCGCCAACCTGGTCTTCGCCTTCGCCTGGGGGGCGGGCGTCGCCGTCCTCGTGGCGGGCATCCTCAACTCGCTCAACCTCCTGCTGCTGGAGCGCTGGCTGGGCCACAGCGCGCACAACCTCGTCGCGACGTTCGGGGCGCCCCCTGTCGAGGAGACGATGAAGGGGCTGGTGCTGCTCGGGCTGCTGTGGTTCCGCAGGCAGGAACTGGACGGGCCGACCGACGGGATCATCTACGCCGGCATGGTCGGCCTCGGGTTCGCGATGTCGGAGAACGTCAGCTACTACATCTCGGCCCTGAGTGAGAACGGCCCGGAGGTGCTGGCCGCGACCGTCGTGCTGCGCGGCGTGCTCTCCCCGTTCGCGCATCCGCTGTTCACGTCCCTGATCGGCATGTCGGTCGCGTACGCGGCCGCTCAGCGGCGGAACGCGAGCGGGGTAGTGATGATCATATTCGGCTGGGTCGGCGCCATGATCATGCATGGCATCTGGAACGGCTTCGCCCTGTTCGGCGGGCTGGGCGGGCTGGCCGTCGCCTACCTGCTGTTGATGATCCTGCTGATCATCGAGCTGATCGTGATCATCCGGGACCGGAGGCGGATCGTCGGGCTGATCAATCGCTATCTGCCGCCGTACGAGGCCTACGGCCTGATCAACCAGGCGGACATCTTCATGCTCTCGTCCCTCAGAGGCCGGCGGCAGGCCCGGGTCTGGGCCAAGGCACACGGCGGCCGCGCCGGAGTCCGGGCGATGGCCGACTACCAGCTCGCCGCCACCGAGCTGGGGCTGCTGCACGCCCGCGCCGCACGAGGCGGGGTGGAAGAGCCCGCGTTCCGGACCGCACAGCGGTCGCTGGTGGAACTGATGGCCTACGCCCGCATGTCCTTCCCGCTCCCGGACCGGCACCGGGACAGCGCGGCGAGGGGTGTGCCGCCGCCCGGGTACGCCTCGGGCTACGGAGCGTCGAACAGGTGGGCCGCTCCTCAGCTGCCTCCCCCCGACCGGCCGCCGTACCCCCACGGGCAGGAGCCCCCGCAGACCGATTGACCGCACACCGATGCCGTGACCTTGCGAGTATTCGCAAGATCACGGGACGGGAGTGGCGGGGGTGGGGAGGGGTTCGGCGTCGGACGGGACCGGATCGCGGCTGCGCATCGCGAACACCACACGCAGCGCGCAGATCCACACCAGGGTCGAGCCGAGCACGTGCAGCAGGACGAGCGCGGCCGGGATGGCCAGGAAGTACTGTGTGTAACCGATCGCGCCCTGGGCCAGTTCGACGGCGAACAGCACCAGTACGGCACGCCGGGCCCGGGTCGGCGACTCGGTCAGGTGGAGCGCGAACAGCAGCGCGAACGTGAGGCCGACGACGATCCAGACGACATCGGCGTGCAACTGGGTCACGTCCCGGACGTCGAAGTGGAACCGCGAGGCGGCGGCGTCGCCCGAGTGCGGACCCGTGCCGGTCACCACGACGCCGGCGACGAGCAGCACGCCGACCGCGGCGAGCAGGATGAAGCCGAGCGTGCGGATGTGCCGGTGGACGAGTGAGCGCGGCGGCTCGACGCCCTCCCCGGCTCGGGCGAACAGCGCGTACGCCGCCCAGATCATGGCGATGGACAGCAGGAAGTGGACGCTCACCGTGTACGGGTTGAGCATGGTCCGCACCACGATGCCGCCCCACACCGCTTGGGCGAGAACGCCGATCGGCTGCAGCCAGGCGAGCCGTACCAGGTCGCGGCGGCCCCGGGCCCGGCCGTCGCCCGACCTGAGCAGCCGGATCGCGGCGACGACGCAGGCGATCCCGACCACGAGCACCACGAAGGTGATCAGCCGGTTGCCGAACTCGATCGCCATGTTGAACGGGGAGTGGTCGTCGTGCTGGGCCGGGACGAAGCTGTCCGGTGTGCACCTCGGCCAGGTCGGGCAGCCCAGTCCCGACTTGGTCACGCGCACTCCCGCGCCCGTGACCGTGATGCCCGCGTTGACGACGATGCTCGCGAATGCCCAGCGCCGCATCGTGACGGCACTGGGCAGCCAGTACGACCGGTGGAAACCGGCCGCGCGATCACGGATCTGGGTGGAAAGGCTGGTCACGCTCAAATGGTAGGCGGCGCCGGGGGCGGTCCCGCCTCCGGCCCACGACGGGAACGTGGGTATTGCGGAGGACAGTGATACACGCGCGCGGAGAGCTGCCGCTGGGCACCGACTTCGTCAACGAGTCGTTCATCGGCACCCGGTTCGTCGGCCGCCTGGTCGCGCACACGTCCGTCGGCGACGTTCCCGCCGTGGTCCCGACGATCACCGGCCGGGCGTGGGTGACCGGCACCGCGCAGTACTTCCTCGATCTCCGCGACCCCTTCCCCGAGGGCTTCCTGCTGTAGCTGCTTCGGTACGGCCGCGGTCAGCAATGCCGCGTCGATCGTGGATCATGCGGCTGACCGATCCCGGCACGGCTTACCGCTCGGTGTCCTGGGGGTACCAGCGCAGCTCGACGGTGTTGCCGTCCGGGTCCTGCACATATACCGACTGTGCGTCGCCTCGCGCGCCGAACCGGCGGACCGGCCCCTCCAGCACGGTGAAGGCGCCGGAATCGATCACTTGCCGCCAGTCCACAGGATCCACGACAAGGCAGATGTGATCCACGTTGGACGCGCCACGCGGGCGTTCGACCAGATCGATGATGGTGGACTCGTTGACCCGTACCGACGGGAAGGCGGCGTTACCCGCCCGCCACTCCGCGACCCGCTCCTCCTCGAGTCCGAGTGTTCCCGAGTAGAACATCAGCGCCCGCTCAACATCTCGCACGTTGAGCACCAGGTGATCAAAGGCTTTCACTCGCACGACGATCTCCTTCATCTGGAGGCCTGGCCTATTTCCCGACGGGTTCCAACGCATCGGTGCGGACGGTGCGTGAGGTCTTCTGGCGGGCGACGAGTGCGAGGAGGAGCGAAGCCGCTGTCAGCGCCACGCCGAACCAGACAACACTCGCGACACCCAGATGATCGGCGAACAGTCCGCCGAAAAGCGCCCCGAGGGCAATGGACGTGTTGTATGCCATGGTGTTCAGCGACATCGCGGCTTCGAAGGTGTCGGGCGCTGCGGCCTGCGTCATGTTGATCTGGGAAAGCTGGACGACCCCGAAGGATGCTCCCCAGAGAATCAGCGCGGTGATCGAACCGGCCTCCGCGTGAGCGATCGTGAGCAGCAACAGCAGGGACACCACGAGTCCCACGCAGCCGACGATGAAGCTGCCCCTCGAACTCTTGTTCACCGTGTATCCGGCGATGAAGTTTCCGGCCGCACCTCCGGCGCCGTAAACCATCAGCACCATGGTGATGAAGAAGGGCGTGGCGGATGCACTGTGCTCCAAGTAGGGCCGCACGAACGTGTACGCGCCGAAATGGCCGAGCACGAAGAGTACGACGATGCACAGCACCAGACGTAGCCGCACGTTCTTCAGCGGGAGCCCGAAGACTTCCCGCACCGAGACCGCGTTCGTCGACGGCAGCGACGGAATGGTGGTGACGACCGCGAGGAACACCAGCGCACTGAGGCCGGCCCAGACGAGGAACGTGGTGTGCCAGTCGGTGAGGCTTTCCATGACCGTGCCCAGCGGTATGCCCACGACCGCGGCGATCGAGATGCCGGACATCACGATCGCGGCCGCCCTGCTCGCGTGGCGTCCCGGAACAAGGCGCATCGCCATGCTCACGCCTATGGCCCAGAAAACCCCGCTGGCGAAACCCATGATGAGCCGCGTTGTCAAGACCAGCGGATAGTTCGGCGAGATGGCGGTGATCACGTTTCCCAGGGTCAATATCGCCAGGAGCGTGGACAGCAGGACCCGTCGGTTGACCCGCCTGGTCCAGGCCACGATGAACGGTACGCCGATCCCGGCTGAGACGCCGTACAGAGTGACCATCAGCCCGGCGATGCCCACGGATATGCGCAGGCTTGTGCTTATCGGAGTAAGCAGGCCGACGGGCATCAGTTCGGTCGTGAGGAATACGAACAGACTGGCTGTGATCGCAGAAACCCCCAGCCATGATCTCAAAGTCGAGTGCGGATGTCTGTCGTGTGTGGCCATCGGCTTCTTTCTGATGTCTTCGGGTTGGGCCGCTTCAGGGTTTCCGCCCTGCGCTCAAGGATGCGTGAGCAACGATCAATGAGTCCAACACATAGTTTTCATCGTGATCGATCGTGATGCACGATGGTTGAATGGAACTACAGCAGCTGAGGTATGTCGTCGCGGTCGCGGAGACCAGGAACTTCACCAGGGCGGCCGAGCACTGCCGGGTGGTGCAGTCCGCGCTCAGTCATCAGATCGCCGGTTTGGAACGGGAGCTGGGCGCTCGGTTGTTCGAGCGCACCAGCCGCCGCGTACGTCTGACACCGGCCGGAGAGGCGTTCCTGCCCGTGGCGCGGGAGTGCCTGGAGGCAGCGGACCGCGCACGGGCCGAGGTCGCGGCCGCCAGCGGGGAGATCCGCGGGCAGCTCGCCGTCGGCGCCATCCACACGATGGCGGCCGTCAACCTGCCAGTCGCCCTGAGGGACTACCGCCGGCGCCATCCGCGGGTGCACATCACCCTCACCTCGGCGGGCAGCGAAGACCTGATCGAGCGGGTCCGGCGAGGCGCCGTCGACGTCGCGTTCCTCGGACTGCCGCCCCGCAAAGAGCCGAAGGGCGTCCAGAGCCGACGGCTCGGCGCAGGCGAACTGGTCGCCGTGGTCGCGTCCGACTACCACCGGACGGAGCACGAGGTGGACCTGCGGAGTCTGGCGGACGAACCGTTCATCGACTTCCGTGCCGGCGCGGCCGGGCGAGCACAGTCAGACGAGGCCTTCGCAGCCGCGGGGGTACGGCGTGAAGTGCCCTTCGAGGTGTCGTCCGCCGACTTCATGGTCGATCTGGTACGGCAGGGCCTCGGCGTGGGCATGCTGCCGGCCGCGTTCGCCCCGCGCTTCTCCGACCTGCACATCATCCGTCTTCGTGATGCGCCCACGCGGGTGGAGCACCTGATCTGGGACAACCGGCCGTCCCCGGCGGCCACGGCCTTCCTTGAGCTGATTAGCACTGATCACGCGGAAGGCGTCTCCCATCTGAGTCACGCCGTACGGGAAACCTTCTCCGCGTGATCAACGCGACGTGGTGCATCCGGCCCGCCGGCCGGCATGAGGATGGCCCCGCCGCGTCACCTTCATCCGGAGCGGGTGGCGCCGATGGAGGCGATGACGACGCAGCCGATCGCGGCCCACTCGCGGATCTGGAGGAACTCCCCGAGAACGAAGAGCCCGACCAGCGCGGCGACGGCGGGCTCGAGGCTCATCAGGATGCCGAAGACCCGCTTGGACATGCGGCGCAGCGCCTCCAGTTCCAGCGAGTACGGAATGACCGACGAGAGCAGGCCGACGCCCGCGCCGACGAGCAGGATCTCCGGCCGCAGCAGATCGGTCCCGCCCGACGCCACGCCGACGGGCGCGATCACGGCCACCGCCACGATCATGGCGAAGGACAGCCCACTCGCGCCGGGGAACCGGGCCCCGGTCGCGGCCGACAGCACTATGTAGGCGGCCCAGCAGAGTCCGGCCAGCGCGGCGAACCCGATGCCCGCCCAGCTCGCGCCGCCCGCCACGCCCCAGGGAGCGAGCAGGATCACCCCGGCGCCGGCCAGCGCGACCCACAGCAGGTCGAGCCGCCGCCGGGACGCGGCGACCGCGACGCCGAGCGGCCCGATGAACTCGATCGCGACGGCGATCCCGATCGGCAGCCGGGCCAGCGCCTCGTAGAACGACAGGTTCATCAGCGCGAGGCTCAGCCCGAAGGCCGCGCCGACGGCCAGATCCCGTCGGCCGAGCCCCCGCAGCCGGGGCCGGGCGAACGGGATGAGGATGGCCGTGCCGATCGCGATCCGCAGGAAGACCACGGCGCTCGGCGGCAACTGGGCGAACAGGTTCTTGGCCAGCCCCGCCCCGAGCTGGACGGACAGGACTGCGAGCAGCACCAGCCCGGAGGGCGGCACGGCCCCGGACGCCGCCCGCAACGCCGAACCCGGCCGGAACCGCGCACGGTACGGCTCGGCCGGACCGGGCAGGGACTCGGAGGTCACGCCGCCGGCCCCGTCATTCCCATGGCCCACGTCATCCCTATGGCCCCCGTCATTTCCACGGTTCCGGTCATTCCCAGCGGAACGTCCGGGCGGCCAGGCCCAGCGTGACGATCGCCCAGCCGGCCAGCACGAGAAGCTGCGTCGCCGGCAGGCCCGCGCCGTTCGTCAGCACCCCGCGCAGCCCGTCGGACAGCGCGGTGATCGGCAGCAGCCCGACCACGTGCTGCACGCCGGCGGGGAACTTCTCGATCGGGAACAGCACACCGCCGAGCCCCAGCAGCACCAGGTAGACGAGGTTGCCCGCGGCCAGCGTCGCCTCGGCGCGCAAGGTGCCCGCCATGAGCAGGCCGAGCCCACTGAAGGCCGCCGTCCCGAAGAGGATCAGCAGCACCACCCACAGCGGGTCGCCCTGCGGCGACCAGCCGAGCGCGATCGCCACCATGCCGATGACGATGACCTGGAGCATCTCGACGGCCACGACCGCCGCCGTCTTGGCCAGCAGCAGCCCGGCCCGGGACAGCGGGGTGGCGCCGAGCCGTTTCAGCACGCCGTACCGCCGCTCGAAGCCGGTGCCGATGGCCTGGCCGGTGAACGCGGTGGACATGACCGCGAGCGCGAGCACGCCGGGAGCGATGAAGGCGACCCGGGACCCGCCGCCGATGTCGATCAGCGGCGCCAGCGAGAAGGCGACCAGCAGCAGGACGGGAATGATCAACGTGAGCACGAGTTGCTCGCCGTTGCGCAGCATCGCCCTGATCTCCGCGCCGGCCTGGGCGAGGACCATCCGGGGCAGCGGCGCCGCCCCAGGCCTGGGGGAGAAGTCGATCGCGTGGCCGGAAACAGGGGTGGCACCGGTCACCGCAGCTCCCTGCCGGTCAGCTCCAAGAACACGTCCTCCAGCGTACGCCGCTCGATGCGCAGGTCCTCCGTCGTGACGCTCTCGGCGGCGCACCACGCCGTGACGGTCGCCAGCATCTGCGGGCCGACCTGTCCCTCGATGATGTAGTGGCCGGACGGTGACTCCTTGGCGGCGCTGCCGGGCGGCAGGGCGTCGAGCAGCTGGTCGACGTCCAGGCCGGGCCGGGCGCGGAAGCGGAGTTGGCGCTCGGCGCCGGTCAGCTCCCGCGGGGTGCCCTCGGCGACCACCCGTCCATGGTCGATGACGACCACATAGTCGGACAGTTTCTCGGCCTCGTCCATCTGGTGGGTGGTCAGCACCACGGACACGCCCGCGTCCCGCAGTCCGGTGACCACGTCCCAGCAGGCGTGCCGCGCCTGCGGGTCGAGACCCGCCGTCGGCTCGTCCAGGAAGACCAGCTCCGGCCGTCCGATGACGGCCGCCGCGAGCGACAGGCGCTGCTGCTGCCCGCCCGACAGCCGCCGGTACGGCGTACGCGCGTGCTCAGTCAGACCCAGCAGGGCGAGCAGGGCGTCCGGATCGAGCGGGTGGGCGTAGAAGCGCGCGACCACCCGCAGCCACTCGCCGGCCCGTACTGCGGGTGGGACGCCGCCGGCCTGGAGCATGACCCCGAGGCGCGGTTTCAGCGCGGGGTCGGCCGGATCGAGGCCGAGCACCCGGACGGTCCCTCCGTCCGGACGCCGGAAGCCCTCGCAGATCTCGATCGTGGAGGTCTTGCCCGCGCCGTTCGGCCCGAGGATCGCGGTGACCTCGCCGGTGCGGCAGGTCAGCTTCAGTCCGTCGACGGCGGTCTTGCGCCCGTACCGTTTGACCAGCTCCCGGATCTCCACTGCGTGCGGTGTGCTCACGATCTCGAGTTTAGGGATCGGGCGGCGGGCCTCCGCATCCGGAGCCGCGTCACGGCGAGGCAACCGCGGTTAGGTAAGGCTTTCCTGCGTGAGAAATTGCACTCAGCTCGGCGTGGCGTAGGGTTTGTCGTGCGGGAAGGAATTACGGCACACTGATGTTGTGAAATACGTGCCCGGGAGGACGAACGCCGAGGGGGCCGCGAGGCAGCGGCCGTCGTCGGTCACGCCCGAGCACGCGGATACCAAGCACGGGGACATCAAGCACGGGGACATCGGGGCTGAACGCGGCACCCGGGCCCGCGTCGCGAGGCTGATCCTGGAGCACGGTCCCGTCACAGCCGCCGCGCTGGGCGAGCGGCTCGGACTGACCCCGGCCGCGGTGCGCCGCCACCTCGACGCGCTGCTCACCGACGGGATGATCGAGCCCCGTACGGCCGGGCCGTACGGCAGGCGGGGGCGCGGCAGGCCGGCGAAGATGTTCACCATCACCGACGCGGGCCGCAGCGCCTTCGTCCACGCCTACGATGACCTGGCCGGCAGCGCTCTGCGTTTCCTGGCCGAGCGCATGGGCGGCGAGGCGGTGTCGGAGTTCGCGCGCGCCCAGGTGTCCGGCCTGGTCGGCATGCTGGAGGCGGTCATGCGCGAGGTGCCCGCCGAGCAGCGGATCAGGGTGCTCGCCGAGGCGCTGTCGGCCGAGGGCTACGCTGCTTCGGCCAGCAAGACGGGCAGCGGCGGTGAGCAGCTCTGTCAGCATCACTGCCCGGTGGCGCACGTCGCGGCGGCGTTCCCCCAGCTGTGCGAGGCCGAGACCGAGGCGTTCGCTCGGCTTCTCGGCACTCCGGTGCAGCGGCTGGCCACGATCGCCAACGGCGACGGGGTCTGCACCACGCATGTGAGCTCCCACGCGCTGGCCGAACGGCGGGTGCGTGCCCCAGAGCCGAGCACATCCATATCGACGAGCAAGGAGTCCGGAAGGTGACTGTCACCGACCGCCCGGAGCTGGAAGGCCTCGGGAATTACAAGTTCGGCTGGGCCGACACGGACGTGGCCGGCGCCACCGCCCGGCGTGGACTGTCGGAAGAGGTCGTCCGCGACATCTCCGCGCTCAAGAACGAGCCGGAGTGGATGCTCGACCTGCGTCTCAAGGGCCTCCGGCTGTTCGGCAAGAAGCCTCTGCCGACCTGGGGCGCCGATCTCACGAGCATCGAGTTCGAGAACATCAAGTACTTCGTCCGCTCCACCGAGAAGCAGGCCGCGTCCTGGGACGAGCTGCCGGCGGACATCAAGAACACCTACGACAGGCTCGGCATCCCCGAGGCGGAGAAGCAGCGCCTCATCGCCGGTGTCGCGGCGCAGTACGAGTCCGAGGTCGTCTATCACAAGATCCGTGAGGACCTCGAGGAGAAGGGTGTCATCTTCGTCGACACCGACACCGGCCTGCGCGAGCACGAGGACCTCTTCAAGGAGTACTTCGGCACGGTCATCCCGGTGGGCGACAACAAGTTCGCCGCGCTGAACACCTCGGTCTGGTCGGGCGGCTCGTTCATCTACGTCCCGCCGAACGTGCACGTCGAGATCCCGCTGCAGGCCTACTTCCGGATCAACACCGAGAACATGGGCCAGTTCGAGCGGACCCTGATCATCGTGGACGAGAACTCCTACGTGCACTACGTGGAGGGCTGCACGGCCCCGATCTACTCGTCCGACTCGCTGCACTCGGCGGTCGTCGAGATCATCGTGAAGAAGGGCGCCCGCTGCCGCTACACGACGATCCAGAACTGGTCGAACAACGTCTACAACCTGGTCACCAAGCGCGCCGTGGCGTACGAGGGCGCGACTATGGAGTGGATCGACGGCAACATCGGCTCCAAGGTCACGATGAAGTACCCGGCCGTCTACCTCATGGGCGAGCACGCCAAGGGCGAGACCCTGTCGGTCGCCTTCGCCGGTGAGGGCCAGCACCAGGACGCCGGCGCCAAGATGGTGCACCTCGCGCCGAAGACGTCGTCGACGATCATCTCCAAGTCGGTCGCGCGCGGCGGCGGGCGGACGTCCTACCGCGGCCTGGTGCGGATCGACGAGGGCGCCGCCGGCTCGGCCTCGACGGTCAAGTGCGACGCGCTGCTGGTCGACCAGGTCAGCCGGTCGGACACCTACCCGTACGTCGACGTCCGCGAGGACGACGTGTCGATGGGCCACGAGGCCACGGTCTCCAAGGTGTCGGAGGATCAGCTCTTCTACCTGATGAGCCGCGGCCTGACCGAGGACGAGGCGATGGCGATGATCGTGCGCGGCTTCGTCGAGCCGATCGCCCGCGAGCTCCCCATGGAGTACGCGCTGGAGCTGAACCGCCTGATCGAGCTGCAGATGGAAGGGGCTGTCGGCTGATGGGCCTGGACACGAAGCCGCTGTCGACGCTGCACGAGATCTCGTCGTACAACGTGGCGGACTTCCCGGTGCCGACCGGGCGCGAGGAGGAGTGGCGGTTCACCCCGCTGTCGCGCCTGCGCGGCCTGCACAACGGCAAAGCCGAGATCACCGGCGGCGTCGTGGTCGAGGTGGACGTCGCCCCGGAGGCGACCGTCGAGACCGTCGGCCGCGAGGACCCCCGGATCGGCCGGGCGTACGTGCCGGCCGACAGGGTCAGCGCCCAGGCGTACTCGTCGTTCGAGAAGGCGACGGTCGTCACGGTGCCGCGCGAGGCCGTCACGTCGAAGCCGATCGTGATCAACGTGCGAGGGACGGGCGGCGCCGCGTACGGCCACATCCTGGTCGACGTCGGCCCGATGGCGCAGGCCGTGGTCGTGCTGGACCACCGCGGCGGCGCGCTCTACGCCGACAACGTCGAGTTCGACGTCGCCGAGGGCGCCACGCTGAAGGTGGTCAGCCTGCAGGACTGGGACGACGACGCGGTACACGTCTCGCACCACCATGCCAGGATCGGCAAGGACGCCACATTCCGGTCGTTCGTGGTCACCCTCGGCGGCGATCTCGTACGGCTGTCGCCCTCGGTGTCGTACACGGCGCCCGGCGGTGAGGCGGACCTGACCGGGCTGTACTTCGCCGACGCCGGCCAGCACCTGGAGCACCGCCTGCTGGTCGATCACACGGTGCCGAACTGCCGCAGCAACGTGACCTACAAGGGCGCGCTGCAGGGCGACGGCGCTCACGCGGTGTGGATCGGCGATGTGATCATCCGGGCGGAGGCCGAGGGCACCGACACCTATGAGCTGAACCGGAACCTGATCCTCACCGACGGCGCCCGCGCCGACTCGGTGCCGAACCTGGAGATCCTCACCGGCGAGGTCGCCGGGGCGGGCCACGCGTCCGCCTCCGGTCGCATCGACGATGAGCAGATCTTCTACCTCCAGGCCCGCGGCATCCCGTTCCAGGAGGCCCGCCGCCTGGTCGTGCACGGGTTCTTCGCCCAGCTCCTGGAGAAGATCGAGGTCCCCGAGATCCGGGAGCGGGTGCTCTCGGCGGTCGAAGCGGAGCTGGCCCGATGAGCGCCGAATGGGAGAGGGTCTGCTCCCTCGGCGACATCCCGGACGAGGGCACCATCGGTGTGGAGGTCGGCGACGTCCCGGTCGCGGTCGTCCGCGTCGGCGACGAGGTGTTCGCCCTGCACGACGTCTGCACGCACGCCGAGGTGAAGCTCAGCGAGGGCGACGTCTACGACCACACGCTGGAGTGCTGGCTGCACGGCTCGTGCTTCGACCTGCGCAGCGGCAAGCCCACCGGCCCGCCCGCGACCAAGCCAGTGAACGTCTACCGAGTCAAGATCGAAGGCGATGACGTGTTCGTCTCGCTCTCGAAGGAGTGAAACGTGCCTACCCTTGAGATCCGTGAGCTGCACGTCGCCGTCGGCGACAAGGAGATCCTGCGCGGCGTCGACCTGACCATCGCGGCGGGGGAGACCCACGCCATCATGGGGCCGAACGGCTCCGGCAAGTCGACCCTGGCCTACGCCCTCGCCGGTCACCCCAAGTACACGATCACGTCGGGCACCGTGCTGCTCGACGGCGAGGACGTGCTGGCGATGTCCGTCGACGAGCGCGCCCGGGCCGGCCTGTTCCTGGCCATGCAGTACCCCGTCGAGGTGCCCGGCGTCAGCGTCTCCAACTTCCTGCGCTCGGCGATCACGTCGGTCCGCGGTGAGGCGCCCAAGCTGCGCCAGTTCGCCAAGGACCTGAAGACCGGGATGGACGCGCTGTCCATCGACTCCGCCTTCGCCCAGCGCAACGTCAACGAGGGCTTCTCCGGCGGTGAGAAGAAGCGCCACGAGATCCTCCAGCTCGAGCTGCTCCAGCCGAAGATCGCTGTGCTCGACGAGACCGACTCCGGTCTCGACGTCGACGCCCTGCGCGTCGTCTCCGAGGGCATCAACCGGTTCCGGAGCAGCGGCGACACCGGCGTGCTGCTGATCACGCACTACACCCGCATCCTGCGGTACGTGAAGCCCGAATTCGTGCACGTCTTCGCCGGCGGCCGGATCGTCGAGGAGGGCGGCCCCGAGCTCGCCGAGAAGCTGGAGGCCGAGGGGTACGAGGCATACGCGAAGGCCTCCGCCTGATGACGAGCAGCGACGTCCAGCCGGCGGCGAGCGCGGGGAGCCTCGACGTGGAGAGGATCAGGAAGGACTTCCCGATCCTCTCCCGCGAGCTGCCCGGCGGACGCGAGCTGGTCTACCTCGACTCGGCGAACTCCTCGCAGAAGCCGATCCAAGTGATCGACACCATGCGCGAGCACCTGATGTCGCACTACGGCAACGTCGGCCGCGCCCTGCACGTGCTGGGCAGCGAGTCCACCGAGGCGTACGAGTCGGCTCGCGACAAGATCGCCGCGTTCGTCGGCGCGCCGTCGCGGGAGGAGGTGATCTTCACCAAGAACGCCTCCGAGGCGATCAATCTGGTGGCGTACGCCTTCGGCAACCCGGTGAACACCGACGAGCGGTTCCGCGTCGGCCCCGGTGACGAGATCGTCATCAGCGAGATGGAGCACCACTCCAACATCGTGCCGTGGCAGCTGCTCGCGCAGCGGACCGGTGCGACGCTGCGCTGGTTTCCGGTGACGGACGAGGGCCGCCTCGACGTCTCCGGCCTGGAGGAGCTGGTCACCGAACGCACCAAGATCGTGTCGATAGCGCACCAGTCGAACGTGCTCGGCACGGTCAACTCGGTCTCGCCGATCCTGGCGAGGGCCCGTGAGGTGGGCGCGCTGATGATGCTCGACGCCTCGCAGTCGGTGCCCCACCAGGCCGTCGACGTGTGCGAGCTCGGCGTCGACTTCGTGGCCTTCACCGGGCACAAGATGACCGGGCCGTCCGGCATCGGCGTCCTGTGGGGCCGCCGCGAGCTGCTCGAGGCGATGCCGCCGTTCCTCGGCGGCGGCGAGATGATCGAGGCGGTCTGGATGGACCGCTCGACCTACGCCCCCGTGCCGCACAAGTTCGAGGCGGGCACGCCGCCCATCGTCGAGGCGGTGGGGCTCGGCGCGGCCGTCGACTACCTCACCTCGGTCGGCATGGACCAGATCAAGGCGCACGAGCGGACGCTCACCCAGCACGCACTGGACGCGCTGACGGAGATCCCCGGGCTGAGGATCATCGGTCCGCGCACGGTGGTCGCCCGCGGTGGCACGGTCTCCTTCACTCTGGAGGGCATCCACCCCCACGACGTCGGCCAGATTCTCGACGACGTGTACGGCATCGCGGTGCGGGTAGGCCACCACTGCGCCCGGCCGCTCCACCTGCGCTTCGGCATCCCGGCGACCACCCGGGCGTCTTTCTACCTGTACAACACGACGGCCGAGATCGACGCGCTCGTCCGCGGCCTCCACCACGTGCAGAAGGTGTTCGGCTGAGTCATGATCGCTGAATCCATGTACCAGGAGCTGATCCTGGAGCACTACAAGCGCCCCCAGGGCCGGGGGCTGCGCGAGCCGTACGACGCGGAAGTCCACCATGTGAACCCGACCTGCGGCGATGAGGTCACGCTGCGGGTGAAGCTGGCCGACGGCGGCAAGGTGCAGGACGTCTCCTACGACGGCCAGGGATGCTCGATCAGCCAGGCCGCCGCCTCGGTGCTGCATGATCTCGCCACCGGGTCGACGGTGGAGGAGTCGCTCGCGGTCGTCGACGAGTTCACCCGGCTGATGCAGGGCAGGGGCCAGGTCGAGGCCGACGAGGACGTGCTGGGCGACGCGGTGGCCTTCGCCGGGGTGGCGAAGTTCCCCGCCCGCGTCAAGTGCGCCCTGCTGGCCTGGATGGCCTACAAGGACGCGGTGTTGAGAAGCCAGGAGGCGATGTGAGCAAGCCGACGGAGACCCCGACAACCACCTATGAAGGGGATGTCTCCACCGATGAGGTGCTGGAGGCGCTGAGGGACGTCGTCGACCCCGAGTTGGGCATCAACGTCGTCGACCTCGGCCTGATCTACGGGGTCAACCTCGACCCCGCCGGCGAGGGGGAGCGCCCCATCGCGACGGTCGACATGACGCTGACCAGCGCGGCCTGCCCGCTGACCGACGTGATCGAGGACCAGGCCAACTCCGCGCTGGCCGATCTGACGTCGAGCGTCGTGATCAACTGGGTGTGGCTGCCGCCGTGGGGGCCTGACAAGATCACCGAAGAGGGGCGCGAGCAGTTGCGCATGCTCGGCTTCAACGTCTGATCGAGGATCTTCGCCGGATGCCCGGCCGTCCCGGCGCGGGGCCGGCCCGGCGTCCGGCGGCGCTGTCAACCCTTCAGGCCGCCCACACCCCCGCCCAGTTCTCCGCCGGCCTGCGCGACGGCGTCACCCCGCCCTCGACCTTCTTCGCCGCCTCATCTCGGTCTGGCCGTTCAACGGCCACGAGGGCGGCGGATCCCAGCAGGCACAGGAGATGCTCCGCATGGCCCGGAAGGCCCTCAGCTGAGCCGGCACCGGTCCGCTACCCTGAATGGGCCCGTACGACGATCCCGAGAGAAGACATGAAGACCTTCGAAGAGCTGTACGCCGAACTGGCTGAGAAGGCGCGCACCCGCCCGGAGGGGTCGGGCACGGTGGCCGCACTGGACGCCGGCGTCCATGCCATCGGCAAGAAGGTCGTGGAGGAGGCCGCCGAGAGCTGGATGGCGGCGGAGTACGAATCCACGGAGCGGACCGCCGAGGAGATCTCGCAGCTGCTCTACCACATCCAGGTCCTCATGCTGGCGCGCGGCATCGGACTGGACGAGGTCTACAAGCATCTCTAGGGGGTGTGCTGCCCCCGGGAGATGCCGCCGTCCTCACCTCGTTCAATCTGACTCCGGAAGGGTTATCCACCCCATGCTGCGCATCGCCGTACCGAACAAGGGCGCGCTCGCCGAGGCCGCCCAGACGATCCTGAAGGAAGCCGGATACCGGCAGCGCAAGGACAGCAAGGAGCTCGTGGTCGTCGACCCGGACAACTCCTGCGAGCTGTTCTTCCTGCGCCCCCGCGACATCGCCGTCTACGTCGGCGAGGGTACCCTCGACGCCGGCATCACCGGCCGCGACATGCTCTTCGACTCCGGCGCCCCCGCCGAGGAGGTCATGCCGCTCGGGTTCGGGCGGTCGACGTTCCGCTTCGCCGCCGCCCCCGGCGCCTACTCCGGGGTGACCGACCTGGCCGGGCGGCGCGTCGCCACCTCCTACGCCGGACTCCTCGGCAAGTACCTCGCCGACCAGGGCGTCGACGCCCGGGTGATCAAGCTGGACGGCGCGGTCGAGACCGCGATAAGGCTCGGCGTCGCCGACGCGGTGGCCGACGTCGTCGAGACCGGAACCACGCTGCGCAACGTGGGCCTGGAGACGTTCGGCGAACCGATCGCCTCCTCGGAGGCCTTGCTGATCAAGCGGGCCGGCGCGCCGGAGGAGAACGGGTTCCGGCAGCTCATCCGCCGCCTCCAGGGCGTTCTGGTGGCCCGTGACTACGTGATGGTCGACTACGACATCCGGGCCGAGCGCATCGACGAGGCCATCTCGATCACTCCCGGAATGGAGGGGCCCACGGTCTCCCCGCTGCACCGCGAGGGCTGGGTCGCGGTGCGGGCGATGGTCCCCAGGAAGGGCCACCAGCAGGTGATGGACCACCTCTGGGAGATCGGCGCCAAGGCCATCCTCGTCACCGACATCTACGCCTGCCGGCTCTGACCACCGAAGGTCGAGAACATCGGCTGTTTGACGTTCATGCGTTGGCATTGTAGGGTTGCCCTTCGTTATGCCCGAAGCGACTTGAACGACGGTGTTCGTGACAGGGGCGCTCGCGAAGACGCGGGTGAATCGAGTGGCATTGCCGCCTGACGCAGGAGCCCTACCAGCCGGTTAAGTCGGACTTTTGGCCCACCCTTGTGTCCGATTCGGGTAGGGCAAAGCAGTACATGTCCCGGCTCGTCCTTTCATAGAAGTGACGTGCCCCCCGTGTTCCGACACGTTGGCTTCCATGAAAGGCACGACCTCGTGACCATGCTTGACGCTGGCCATATTCTTCCCGCCTCCGACTCCACGCCCGGCGCCACGTTCGTGACGCTCGGGCTGCCCAGGCCGCTCGTGTCCGCGCTGGCCCGGGAAGGCATCACCACGCCGTTCCCCATCCAGGAGGCGGCCATCCCCGACGTACTCGCCGGACGTGACGTGCTGGGCCGGGGCCAGACCGGCTCCGGCAAGACCCTCGCCTTCGGCCTGCCGACGATGGCCCGCGTCGCGGGGGAACGCGCCGCCTCCGGGCGGCCGCGCGCCGTCATCCTCGTGCCCACGCGCGAACTGGCCCTGCAGGTCGCCGACACCCTGGAGCCGCTCGGCCGTGGTCTGTCGCTGCGCACCAGGACCGTCGTCGGCGGCATGCCGATGGGCAGGCAGATCGACGCGCTCCGCCGCGGCGTCGAGATCGTCGTGGCCACGCCCGGGCGCCTGACCGACCTCATGAAACAGGGCGAGTGCTCGCTCGAGGATGTCGAGGTCACGGTGCTCGACGAGGCCGACCATATGTGCGACCTCGGCTTCTTCCCCGTGGTGAGCGCCATTCTCAACGCGACCCCGGCGGACAGTCAGCGGCTGCTCTTCTCCGCCACGCTCGACGGTGACGTGGACAAGCTGGTCCGGCGGTTCCTCACCGACCCGGTCACGCACTCGCTGGCTCCGGCGACATCCCCGGTCGAGACCATGGAGCACCACCTCTTCCAGGTGCACCGGGACGACAAGGTCGACGTCGCCGCTGAGATCGCCAACCGCGAGGGCCGTACGATCCTGTTCGTCCGCACCCAGCACGGTGTGGACCGGCTCGTCAAGCAGTTCGCCAGGGTGGGGGTCCGCGCCGGAGGGTTGCACGGCGGCAAGCGGCAGAACCAGCGAACCCGCATCCTCGATGCGTTCCGCGAGGGCAACGTGACCGTCCTGGTCTGCACGGACGTCGCCGCCCGCGGCATCCACGTCGACGACGTCAGCCTCGTGCTGCACGTGGATCCGCCGATGGATCACAAGAGCTACCTCCACCGCGGCGGCCGTACGGCCCGCGCGGGGGAGAGCGGCAGCGTCGTGACGCTCGTCATGCCGGACGAGCGCCGCTCCATCAACGCGATGACCCGGCGAGCGGGCATCACCCCGACGTGGCACCGGGTCCAGCCCGGCGACGCGGTCCTCGGCGAGGTCGCGGGGGCGCGGCGGCCCAGCGGCGAGGCCATCGCCGTGTGGCAGCCCGAGGTCCGCAATGCGCCGCGCCCGCGCCGTGAGGGCCAGCCGTCGGACCGCCGCCGCTATCAGGGAGAGCGCCCCCACGGCGTCTCGAATGGCAACAGCGGCTCGTACGGAGGCTTCCAAGACGACCGGCCCCGCCGCCGGGACGGCGAGAGCCGGCCGGAGCGGCGGGGTGGCGGCTTCCGCCAGGGAGGTCGCGCAGGAGGCCGCTCCGGCAACCGACACGGCCGCTGACCGTCGGTCCGCCGGCGACGTCCTTCTCGTCAGACGAAATAGCGCAGCCAGACATACGCCCAGGCCATCAGAATGCTCAGCGCGGTCACGAAGATTCCATACCTGGTGAACTGCCAGAAGCTGATCTTGTGGCCGGTGCGGGCCGCGATGCCGAGCGCGACGATGTTGGCGCTGGCCGCCACCGCGGTGCCGTTGCCGCCGAAGTCGGCGCCCAGCGCGAAGGCCCACCACAGCGCCTGCCCGGTCTGCGGATCGGCGGTCTGCGCGACCAGGCCCTCGACGATGGGCGCCATGACGGTGGCGTAGGGGATGTTGTCGAAGAAGGCCCCGAGCACGCCGGAGCCGAACAGCAGCGTCGTCGCGGTGAGGAAGTGGTTGCCGCCGAGCACCCCCACGGCCCAGCCGCCGATCGCCGCGATGACGCCCGTGTGGACCAGCCCGGCGACCATCACGAACAGGCCCATGAAGAAGACCAGGGTGGGCCACTCGACCTCGCGCAGCACCTCTGAGACGTCCGTGCGGGCCACCAGCATCATCACCCCGGCGCCTACCAGCGCGACGAGCGCCGGCTCCAGCGGCAGCACGGAGTGCAGGCAGAACGCGAGGATGACCGCACCGAGCACGATCATGCACCGGACGAGCAGGCGCCGGTCGGTGATGGCCCGCCGCTCCTGCAGGGCCATCACCGATGCCACGTGCTCGGGGTTGTACTGGAACGCGTTGCGGAACAGCACCCGGGTGAACAGTACGAACGTCACGAAGATGATGACCACGATGGGCGCCATGTGGACGAGGAAGTCGTTGAACGTCAATCCGGCGCGGCTGGCGATGATGATGTTGGGCGGGTCACCGATGAGGGTCGCGGCGCCGCCGATGTTGGACGCGAGCACCTCGGCGATCAGGTACGGCTGAGCCGGGATGCGCAGCCGGTCGCAGACCACCACCGTGACCGGCGCGACGAGCATGATCGTGGTGACGTTGTCGAGGAACGGCGAGGCGATCGCGGTGATGGTCATCAGCATGACCATCAGCCGGTACGGCTGCCCTTTCGACTTCTTGGCCGCCCAGATCGCGAGGTAGTCGAAGATCCCCGTCTGCTTGACGATGCCAACGATGATCATCATGCCGAACAGCAGAAATATAACGTTCCAATCGATCCCGGCATGCTCGGAGAAGAACACCTCGGTGCCGGGGATCAGCGCCAGCACGGCCATCAGACCGGCGGCGATCAGCACCACCTTGACCTTGTTCGCCTTCTCGGTGGCGATGAAGAAGAAGGCGACCAGGAAGATCGCGAGAGCGGCGACAGCGCTCATCGGCGCCCCCCCGGCGGCGCGACTGGTACGGACCCTTTCGGCGCGGAAATCATGGAAACGGCGAAGGAACTCATGGCAGGCCTCCTGACGTCGGGGCATGTGGCGGCGAGGCGGAACGGGGCGAAACGGCCCGGCGGAGGGTCAGGCCCCGGGACTGAACAGCGCCAGGCTGGTGAGCAGCCGCTCCAGCGTGATCGCCCCGGTCAGCGTGCCGTCGGGGGCGACCACGGCAACGAGCGGCGTGCGCAGCCGGGTCATCACGGCGGCCACCTCGAGCAGGGTCGCGCCGAGTGGGACGGTGACCGGCTTGACCAGCGGGCGCGGCAGGCAGTCGCCCACCGACAGGTCGCCGATGTCCTGGGGGAAGGCGTCGGCGTAGGCCTCGTCGACGACCCGGGTGAGGGAGGGATCCTCGTGGTAGGCCCGGGGGATCGCGAGTCGCAGAACGTCGGTGCCCGACAGCACGGCCCCCGGCCGGCCCGCCTCGTCGACGACGATCAGGCCGGGCATCCGGTTCAGCGCCATGATCTGGATGGCCTTGATGACCCGGTCGCGGGTGGTGACCGTGGGCGGTTTCACGGCGATGTCACGTGCTTGCACGGCGGTTATCCGTTCGGGGACGACGATCCCGGTCGCCCGGGCGTTCTGGGCCGTTCCCGGCGCGGTCATGACGCCGTTCCGGCGGTCTCGGCGATCTCGGCGACCCGGCGTTCGAGGACGGC
Source organism: Sphaerimonospora cavernae (assembly GCF_042435035.1). NCBI lineage: Bacteria > Bacillati > Actinomycetota > Actinomycetes > Streptosporangiales > Streptosporangiaceae > Sphaerimonospora > Sphaerimonospora cavernae. The sequence continues at coordinate 17,186 of NZ_JBHMQT010000023.1, read as the reverse complement.
GACTCGATCGGCGATGGGCCGGCTGTGCAGGATCTCGGCGAGGTGGTCGGCCTCGTCCTGCTCGAGTACGATGCTCTGCAGTGGTTCGTCCGACTCGGCTGTGTAGACGAGGAGCCGGTACCGGCCGGTTCTGTCCGAGAGGACGCCGAAACGCTGCCCTCCTCGGGTGACACAGTGATGTACGGTGCCGGTGCCGGGCACAGCCGTGCGGGAGACGCGCACGCAGAGATACCTCCGTTCCGAGTGGTCGCCGATTCTCATCGCGGGTGACGCCGGATTCTTCCGCTTCCGGCCCCTGTATCCATTTTCGATGGTGGAGCGATCGTCCGCTATCAGGTCCGGCACCCATTTCGGCAGGGGTCGGACGTGCAGTCGCGGGTCCATGATGGGAGATGACTCACATGGACGCCCGGGTACCGCCGGGCTAGGAAGGACTGTGGAAGGGAGGGAGGGCGCCTGCTCGCCCGTCCGGAAGGCGGGCCGCACGCCAGAACCTCGATGAGTCACTCCGACGACCGGCGGCCTCTTCGGCCGCGGCAGGCCGCCAGGCGTTCACGGTCCCGGGCACGGATCGGGGCACGGATCGGGGCACGGATCCAGGTGCGCACGCCGGCGCGGACGCTGTTCTGGCGGCTGTTCGCCATCAACGGGCTGGTGTTCACCGTCGGCACGCTCGTGCTCGCGCTGTCGCCCGCCACGGTGTCCTCGATGGTCCGCCTGGCCGAGTTGCCGGTCCTGACGATCGGGCTGACGCTGATCATCACTGCGAACGCGCTGCTGCTGCGGGCCGGCCTGGCTCCGCTGGACGCGCTGACCACGCTCATGCAGCGCGTCGACCTGCTGGAATCCGGAGACCGGCTCGCCGACAGCGGCAAGGGAGACCTCTCCCACCTGATCGGCACGTTCAACTCGATGCTCGACCGGCTCGAGTCGGAGCGCAGCGCGAGCAGCGCGCACGCGCTCGCGGCGCAGGAGGGGGAGCGGCGGCGCATCGCACGGGAACTGCACGACGAGATCGGCCAGAGCCTGACCGTGGCGCTGCTGAGCCTCAAACGCGTCGTCGACCGGGCGCCCGACGACCTGTGTGAGGAGCTGTGCGCCGCCCAGGAGACGGTCCGTTCCAGCCTCGACGAGGTGCGGCAGGTGGCGCGCAGGCTGCGTCCCGGCGTGCTCGAAGATCTCGGGCTGCAGAGCGCACTGAACGCGCTGAGCAGCGAGTTCTCCCAGGTCAACCAGGTTCCGATCACGCGGGCGGTCGACCCCGGGCTGCCCGATCTCAGCGAGGACGTGGAACTGGTCATCTACCGGATCGCACAGGAGAGCCTGACCAACGTGGCCAGACACGCCCGCGCCGGCCATGTGGAGCTGTCCCTGACCGCGGGCGACGGCGACCTGACCCTGCGCGTCACCGACGACGGGCGCGGCGGCGCCCGGCAGGAGGGCGCCGGAATACGCGGCATGCGGGAACGCGCCCACCTCATCGGCGCGCGCCTGACCATAACGTCCCCGCCCGGCGGCGGCACCGACGTACGTCTGGTCATACCCGTCGAGGCCGAACGCAGCCGATGAACATGTCAGCGGAGTTGAACATGGAGACTGCCAAGACCCGCATCCTGCTGGCGGACGACCACGCCCTGGTCCGGCACGGGCTGCGCCTGATCATCGACGCCGAGCCCGATCTCATGGTCGTCGCCGAGGCGGCGGACGGTGCCGAGGCCGTCGAGGCGGTCTCGGCCGGCGAGATCGACCTGGTCATCCTCGACATCGCGATGCCGCGGATGACCGGGATCCAGGCGGCCCGGGAAATCAACCGGCGGGCGCCCGGCGTCCGCATCCTGATCCTGTCCATGTACGACAACGAACAGTACTTCTTCGAAGCGCTCAAAGCGGGCGCCTCGGGCTACGTGCTCAAGTCGGTGGCCGACCAGGACCTCCTGGAGGCGTGCCGGGCCGCGGTGCGCGGCGAGCCGTTCCTCTATCCGGGGGCGGTCACCGCGCTCATCCGCGACTACCTGCACCGCGCCCGCCAGGGCGAGCAGATGCCCGCCAGCATCCTGACTCCGCGCGAGGAGGAGATCGTCAAGCTGATAGCCGAGGGCAACTCCGCCAAGCAGATCGCGGAGACCCTCTTCATCAGCGTCAAGACCGTCGACCGGCACCGCGCGAACATCCTGCAGAAGCTCGGCATGCGCGACCGGCTCGAACTGACCCGCTACGCCATCCGCGCCGGCCTCATCGAACCCTGAACCGGCGCGGACGGCGGCCCGGTGACAAATGTCATCGCGAAAACCGGAGGCGCGGCACTGATCGGCGGACGGCGGTGATTCCTGATGGTCTCCATGGCCGCCTACGGGGCGCTGGCCGCCGCCATGATCTCGACCGCGGTCCCCTGGTCGCAGGAACGGCACAGCGGCTGGCTGCGGCAGCTCCAGATCACCCCGCTGCCGGGCTGGGCGATCATCCTCACGAAGCTGGTCTCCTCGCTGCTGCTGGTCCTGCCGTCGCTGCTGCTGGTCGGCCTGGCCGCGGTGCTGACCCAGCATGTCTCGCTGCCGCCGGGGCGGTGGGCGGCGCTGATTCTGGCGATGTGGATCGGCACGATCCCGTTCGCTGCGCTGGGCCTGGCGATCGGGTCCCTGCTGCCGCCGGAGGCCGCGCAGCCCGTCGCGATGGTCGGCATGATGGGGCTGGCCCTGCTGGGCGGAATCCTGTTCCCGGAGAGCATCATGCCCTCGGCCATGAAGACCATCGCCCACGAGTTGCCGTCGTACGACTATGCGAGCATCGGGTGGCGGATCATCGCGGGGGAGGCCCCGAATACAGCGGAGGTCGCGGGCATCCTCGCCTGGGGCGTGGCGCTGGTGGCGCTGGCGCTCGTCGCCTACCGCCGCGCCACGGTCCGCGCCTGAGCATCGCGACACGGGAGGGACGGCGGGATGAGCCGGCTGGCCAGAGTGTTCACCTTCGGCGGAACGGACGACAGCCCCGCCCGCCTGCGGCGGCTCATGGGTATGTCGCTGGGGCTGATCTACCTCTTCTACCCGCTGTCCGACGTGACCGACGGCAGGGTGAGCGGCGCGCAGGCGGTCTGGCGTGTGATCGCGCTGGCGGTCTTCGTGGCCGTCTACCTGACGGTCGTGCTGGGCCCGCGTGACCTCGACCGTCACCCCCGGTGGATGTTCGCCCTCCTCGGCGTCGCGACCGCGATGGGGGCGGCCTTCCCGCTGCTCTTCGGGAGTTCCACCTGGCTGGCCCTGGCGGTCTATCTGGCGATCGTCTACGCGATGGCGCTGCAGCCCCGCCGTGCTCTGCTCGCCATCGCGGGCATGGCGGCGATCGTGGTCGTCGACGGCAACCTCATCGGAGCCGACGGCGACATGCTCTGGACGCTTCTGCTGCAGGTCGTCACGCTCGGCGTGCTGTTCATGAGCGTGCGCAACACCCGCGTGCTGATCGACCAGCTGCGGCAGGCCAGGAGCGAGGCGGTCCGGCTGGCGGCCGCGGAGGAGCGGCTGCGGATCGCCCGCGACCTGCACGACCTGCTCGGCCACAGCCTGTCGCTCATCGTGCTGAAGAGCGAGCTGGCCGGCCGGCTGAGCGAGCAGGCCTCGCCAAAGGTGGCTCAGGAGGTGGCCGACATCGAGTCGGTGGCGCGGCAGGCGCTGGTCGAGGTGCGCGAGGCCGTGACCGGCTACCGGCGGCGATCCCTCGCCGACGAGCTGGACGGCGCCCGTGCCGCGCTCGCCGCCGCCGAGGTCGCCCCGACGATCAGAACCGCCGACACCCCGCTGCCCGCCGATCTCGACGAGCTGTTCGCCTGGGCGGTGCGGGAGGCGGTCACCAACGTCGTACGGCACGCCCGCGCCACGCGCTGCGAGATCGAGCTGTCGTACGACGAGGCCGGCGCCGTGCTGGAGGTGACCGACGACGGCAGGGCCGGGCCGTACGGCAAGGCCCCCGGCGGGGGCGCGGGCAGCGGCCTCACGGGCCTGACCGAGCGCGTGAACGCGGCCGGGGGCACGGTCGTGGCCGGGCCTGTCACCGCCGGGACCGGCTTCCGCCTGCGGGTGACGGTGCCCCGGGTGCCCCGGGTGCCCCGGGTGACCGGGACGACGGGGCCCGGGCTGACGCGGACGCCGGACGCGGATAGGTTGACGGCATGATCAGGGTGATCCTGGCGGAGGACCAGGCCATGGTGCGCGGGGCGCTGGCCTCCCTTCTCGGGCTTGAGCCCGACATCGAGGTCGTCGGGGAGGCCGCCACCGGCGACGATGCCGTCGAGGTCACGGACCGTACCAGGCCGGACATCGTCCTGCTGGACATCGAGATGCCGGGTATGGACGGCATCGCCGCGGCTGCGGAGATCCGCCGCAGGCACCCCGAATGCCAGGTGATGATCCTCACCACGTTCGGCCGGCCGGGTTACCTGCGCCGGGCGATGGAGGCGGGCGCGGCGGCCTTCCTGGTGAAGGACAGCCCGGCCAGGGAACTGGCCGCCGCGATCAGGCGCGTGCGGGACGGTGAGCGCGTCGTCGACCCCGGGCTGGCCGCCGCCGCGCTCAGCGCCGGGCCGAACCCGCTGTCCCCCCGCGAGCGCGAGGTCCTGGCGGCCGGCGCGGACGGCTCCACGATCGGTGACATCTCCCGCCTGCTGCACCTGTCGGAGGGCACGGTGCGCAACTACCTCTCCTCGGCCATCCAGAAGACGGCGGCGCGCAACCGCATCGAGGCCGCCCAGAAGGCCCGCACCCACGGCTGGCTCTGACCCGGCCGGTGGGAGCGGTGATGAAGCGGCGAACCAGGTGCGGTGGTCACGCGGTGCGGACCTCCTGATCGACCACCGAAGTGATCGCATCGATGTTGGCGGCGATGAACTCGCCCAGCTCTGGCGGCATCAGCGCCACGGCCCGGACGGCTTCGGAGATCAAGGGGACACGGACGACCTCGTAGCCGCCGCGCTCAGGCTTCGAAAATTCGGTGCCGGTGCGGGTGGCAAGGTCGATGCTGTTCAGACGGGCCGCGAAGATGTGCTGCACGCCGAGGCCCGAATCCAGGGAATCGGTGATGAGGAACACCAACTGTGGTGCGGTGATCGTACCGCCGAGCTCCTCAAACACCTCACGGCACAGCGCCGCCTCGAGGCTGTCGTCGGTCTCCTCAAGGCCGCCGCCGACAGTGACCCAATATGGGTCACGGCCCGGCCTGGTGCGCTTGATGAGCACCAGATCCTCTCCGTCGAGCAGGATCACCCGAACGTTACGTTTGACGATCGGCGGCATGAGTCGACTCCTTGTCATCTGGTACGGCGGACTGCCTGGACCGCGACTTCCCAGGATGCTCGCGCGATGCCTGTTTGATCCTGCTTGCTGTCGCTCATCCGATAGCCTGGCGTGTCGTGGTGGTGCGGCTGGCGGCGGGTGGGGGCAGATGGGTGTCTGTCGCGCCCGGACGGCTCGCCCGGTGGATCGAGGGCTTCGCCGTACGGCACGGGGCCGTCGAGGCGGCCGTCACCGGCGAGGTGGTCCGGCTGGCGGCGGCCGACGGCTGCGTGGCCGAGTGTCACGTGCCGTTCCCGCCGCTGCGGGGGGACCGGGCCGAGGACCTGGTCGAGCACGCCTGCCGGGAGCGGACGGTGGGGGTCCTGCTGGTGCGGCTCGGCGGCTACGCGGCCGGCGTGTTCATCGGGGACCGGCTGGTGGCCGCCAAGGTCGGGTCGCGGCCGGTGCACGGGCGCAGCGCGGCGGGCGGCTGGTCGCAGCAGCGGTTCGCCCGGCGCAGGGAGAAGCAGTCCGCCGAGGCGCTCGGCGCGGCGGCCGATGTGGCGTTCCGAGTACTCGTACCGTACGTCGCCGGGCTGGACGTCGCAGGGCCGGGCAGGGGCGAGCTGGACGCGGTCGTGTTCGGCGGGGACCGCCGCGCGGTCGCCGAGCTGCGCGGCGACCGGCGGCTGGCGCCGCTGTTCGCGCTGGAGGCAGAGCCCTTCCTGACCGTGCCCGATCCCCGGCGGAGCGTGCTGGAGGGGACTCCCGCGATGTTCCGGAGCGTCCGCATCCGCGTCGTCGAGACCGGTGAGGCCGTAGAGACCACGGACTGACCCGGTGCCGAGCGGGCCGCATACCGGCCGGGCGGGCCGATAACCACGTTCGGCTCTTGGCGGTCGGCGACTACAATGGCGGGCATGTGCGCTCCCGACTGATCGACATCGTGCGCCGATCCATTTCGAAATTTCCTCACGGGAGTGTCTCCATTCATGATCATTGCTACTGACGTCGAACTGCGCGCGGGATCCCGGCTGCTCATCGAGGGCGCGGCCTTCCGGGTGAACCCGGGCGACAAGATCGGGCTGGTGGGCCGCAACGGGGCCGGTAAGACCACGCTCACCAGGGTCCTCGCAGGTGAGGGCCTTCCGGCCGGCGGCTCGGTGACCGCCACCGGCAGCATCGGCTACCTGCCGCAGGACCCGCGCACCGGCGACCTGTCGGTGCTCGCCCGCGACCGCATCCTGTCTGCCCGGGGCCTCGACGAGGTGCTGCGCGAGCTGCGCGATGCCGAGCTCGGCATGGCCTCGGACGACACCCGGGTGCGTGACAGGGCGGTGCGCGCCTACGGCCGGCTGGAGGACCGGCTGCACGTGCTCGGCGGCTACGCCGCGGAGGCGGAGGCCGCCTCGATCGCCTCCAGCCTCGGACTGCCCGACCGGGTCCTGCGGCAGCCGCTGGAGACTCTGTCCGGTGGGCAGCGCAGGCGGGTGGAGCTGGCCCGGATCCTGTTCAGCGGAGCCGAGACTCTCCTGCTTGACGAGCCCACAAACCACCTCGATGCGGACTCAATCGGGTGGCTTCGGGATTTTTTGCGCGCCCACCAGGGCGGGTTGGTCATCATCAGCCACGACGTAAACCTTCTTGAAGCGACGGTAAACCGGGTCCTGCACCTCGACGCCAACCGCTGCGTGATCGACACCTACAACGTCGGCTGGAAGGCGTACCTGGCGCAGCGGGAGACCGACGAGAAGCGCCGCAAGCGCGAGCGGGTCAACGCCGAGCGGCAGGCGTCCGCGCTGCTGTCGCAGGCCGACCGCATGCGGGCGAAGGCCACCAAGGCCAAGGCGGCGCAGGACATGGAGCGCCGGGCCCGACGCCTGCTGTCGGGCGTCGAGGGCGAGCGGCGTGCCGACCGGGTCGCCAAGCTGCGCTTCCCCGAGCCCGCGCCGTGCGGCAGGACGCCGATGACGGCCCACGGCCTGTCCAAGTCGTACGGCTCGCTGGAGGTCTTCACCGACGTCGACGCGGCCGTCGACCGCGGCTCCAGGATCGTGATCCTGGGCCTGAACGGCGCGGGCAAGACGACGCTGCTGCGCCTGCTCGCCGGCATGGAGAAGCCCGACGCCGGAGAGGTGCGGCCCGGCCACGGCCTCAAGATCGGCTACTACGCGCAGGAGCACGAGACCCTCGACCCGGAGCGCACGGTCCTGGAGAACATGCGCTCGGCCGGGCCCGATCTCCTCGAGGTCGAGCTGCGCAAGGTGCTCGGCTCGTTCCTGTTCTCAGGAGACGATGTGGACAAGCCCGCCGGGGTGCTGTCCGGAGGAGAGAAGACGCGACTCGCCCTGGCCACGCTGGTGCTCTCGAGCGCCAACGTGCTGTTGCTCGACGAGCCTACCAACAACCTGGATCCGGCGTCGCGGGAGCAGGTTCTGGCGGCCCTCGGCTCGTACGCCGGAGCGATCGTGCTGGTCACCCATGATGAGGGTGCCGTGGAGGCGCTCCGTCCGGATAGGGTGATTTTGCTGCCGGACGGAGTCGAAGACGCGTGGAGTGACGAATTTTCCGATCTTGTGGCACTCGCCTGATCTTAATTTGAGCGGGTAGGGATCTTTTCCCGCGGAGTAGGTAGCCGATCTCGCCGAAATGACTGATCATGGCGTGAGTAACGCTGCGGAAGTCTGGCACTACAGGAGGTACTCGTGGCCGAGACTCTCAAGAAGGGCACCCGGGTGACCGGGGCAGACCGTGAAAAGCTGGCCAACGATCTGAAGAAGCGCTATGCCGCGGGTGAGAGCATCCGCGCTCTGGCGGCTTCCACCGGCCGGTCATACGGGTTCATCCACCGCATCCTCAGCGAGTCCGGAGTGACTCTGCGTGGGCGCGGCGGGGCGACCCGGGGCAAGTCCAAGCGCTAGCGATCCACCTCACGACGCGCGACCGCAGCCGCTCGTTCCAGCAGTCCGAGTGGTCGCGTCCGAGCCACCAGAACGAGATTCGGTAGGCTCGGGCGCGACCGCGGGAGACAGGGGAGCGCGAGCATCCGGCACGTACGGAAAACACGCACGGGCCGGACGCGTACGGACGGGACGCCGCACCGGACCCGGCCGTGCGTGAGGCGAGCGACCTCTCATCGGAGGCAGGAGCGAGCAGCGATGGCGGAAGCGGCAACTGGGGGGACCGGACTGCGCTTCGAGATGGACGGCGAGATCGCGACCATCACACTGGACCGGCCGGAGAAGCGGAACGCGCAGACGTTCGGCACCTGGTCGGCACTGGCCCGGATAGGCGACGAACTTCCGGAGCACGTGCGGGTGGTCGTGATCAGAGGCGAGGGGCCGTCCTTCTCGTCGGGCATCGACCTGGGCATGTTCACCCAAGATCCCGGACTGGCCCAGGGCCCCGGGCCCGCTGAGGGACCCGGGACGGATTCGTTCGCCGCGGCGGCCGCCCACGGCGACGCCGATCTGCAGCGGCTGATCGCCGAGGCCCAGCGCGGCTTCCTGTGGCTGCGGCGGCCGGAGATCGTGTCCATCGCCGCCGTGCGGGGTCACGCGATCGGTGCGGGCTTCCAGCTCGCGCTCGCGTGCGACCTGCGGATCGTCGCGGACGACGTCATGTTCTGCATGAAGGAGCCCGCGCTCGGGCTGGTCCCCGACCTGACGGGGACCAAGCCGCTGGTCGACATCGTCGGGGTGCCACGCGCCATCGAGATGTGCCTGACCGCACGGGTCGTCGGCGCGGCCGAGGCGCTGCGGCTCGGCCTGGCCGAGATGGCGGTGCCCGCCAACGAGCTGGGCCAGGCCGTACAGGACCTGACGGCGGCGCTGCTGGCCGTGGACCGCGCGGCGGCGACCGCCACCAAGCGGCTGCTCCAGGGTGCGCCGCACCGGACGCTGGAGGCGCAGGCCGCCGCCGAGCGGACCGAGCAGGCGACCCGGATCAGGGCGCTGTTCGCTTCCAGCAAATGACGGAATCAGGCGCCTGTCCTGGGTGCTTCACCTCCCGGGAGGATGGCGACATATGGCGATGATGGGCGGCGGTTACGGCTTCGAGGCGATGCGGTCGCTGCGGCGCGACAGCTCGGTGACCAGCGAGCGGCTGGCGCCGGGGACGGTACGCCGCATCGCCGGGTACGCCCGGCCGTTCAGGGGGCAGATCACGGCGTTCCTGGCGCTCGTCGTGGTCGGTTCGGTCATCGCGGTGGCCAACCCGCTGCTGATGAAGGCGATCATCGACGACGGCATCATCCCGAAGCGGACCGGGATCGTGGTCTGGCTCGCCGTGGCCATCGCCGCCCTGGCCGTGGTGGACGCCGGACTGACCCTGGCCCAGCGGTGGTACTCCGCGAGGATCGGCGAGGGGCTGATCTACAACCTGCGCACCGAGGTCTTCGACCACGTGCAGCGCATGCCGGTGGCGTTCTTCATGCGCGCCCAGACCGGCGCGCTGGTCTCCCGGCTGAACAGCGACGTCATCGGGGCCCAGCGGGCACTCACCAGCACGCTGTCGTCGGTGGTCTCCAACGTGGTCAGCCTGGTCATGGTGCTCGGCGCGATGCTCGTGCTGTCGTGGCAGATCACGCTGGTCGCACTGGTCCTGGTGCCGATCTTCATCATCCCGGCCAAATGGGTCGGCCGCCGGATGTCGGCGCTCACCCGCGAGCAGTTACAGCTCGACGCGGAGATGAGCTCGGTGATGACTGAGCGGTTCAACGTGGCCGGCGCCATGGTCGCCAAGCTGTACGGCAGGCCGGCCGACGAGGCCGTCCACTTCGGGGAGCGGGCCGGGCGGGTTCGCGACGTCGGGGTCACGGTCGGAATGTACGGAACGGTGTTCCGGGTCGCACTCGGCCTGGTCGCCGCGCTCGCGACCGCGCTCGTCTACGGCCTCGGCGGCATGTTCGCCGTGTCGGGGGCGTTCGAGCTCGGCACGCTGGTCGCCCTCGCCTCGCTGCTCATGCGCCTCTACGGCCCGCTGACCAGCCTGTCCAACGTCCACGTCGACGTGATGACCGCGCTGGTGAGCTTCGACCGGGTCTTCGAGGTGCTCGACCTCAAACCGATGGTGGCCGAGCGGCCCGACGCCCGGCCGATCCCCGACGGGCCGGTGGAGATCGAGTTCGACGACGTGCGGTTCCACTACCCGGAGGCCTCGGAGGTCTCGCTGGCCTCCCTGGAGTCGGTGGCGCGGCCGGACACCGGGCCGTCGCAGGAGGTCCTGAAGGGCGTGTCGTTCACGGCCCGGCCGGGCGAGCTGGTGGCGCTGGTGGGTCCTTCGGGGGCGGGCAAGACGACGACGACGTCCCTGGTTTCCCGCCTGTACGACGTCAACGAGGGCGCCGTGCGGATCAACGGCCTGGACGTACGGGACGCCACCCTCGACAGCATCAGGGACACGGTGGGCGTGGTCATGCAGGACGCCCACCTGTTCCACGACACGATCGGCGCCAACCTCCGCTACGCCCGTCCCGAGGCGACCGACGAGGAGATCTGGGACGCGCTGCGGGCCGCGCAGATCGCCGACCTGGTCAAGGGCCTGCCCGAGGAGCTGGAGACCGTCGTGGGCGACCGGGGCTACCGGCTGTCGGGCGGGGAGAAGCAGCGCGTCGCGCTGGCCCGCCTCCTGCTGAAGGCGCCGCGCGTCGTCGTGCTCGACGAGGCCACCGCCCACCTGGACTCCGAGTCAGAGGCGGCGGTGCAGCAGGCGCTGAAGACCGCACTGCGGGGGCGCACCTCTCTGGTGATCGCCCACCGACTGTCCACCATCCGCGAGGCCGACACGATCCTGGTGATCGAGGACGGGCGGGTGGTCGAGCACGGCCGCCACGAGGAGCTGCTCCGGCGCGACGGCGCCTACGCGGAGCTCTACCGCACCCAGTTCACCGGTTGAGCGGTCACGGGTTGGTCGATCATCGGTAGCCGAGGCGGCCGAGCTCCTCGCGGGCGACCTTCTCCACCAGTTCGGCGTCGACCGCCGACAGCCGCTTGCGCCACGCGCCCGCCTTCGGCTTGACCGTGCCGTACAGGGCGATGGTGGAGATCTCGGCGTGGAGGAAGTCCGACACCGCGCCGATCGCCCGGCCCGGGGAGGCCAGCATGTCCTCGTACCGCAGGGTCAGCAGCTGCTCGGCGGGCAGCTCGCGGCGGAGCGTCGCGCTGAGCCGTACGGCGCTGCGCCACCGCAGCGCGCACTTGCCCGCCGCCGGCATGTCGTTCCACAGGCCCCGGTGTTCGGCCGAGCGCACGCCGAGGAACGGATTGGGAAACTCGGCCTCCTCGCCCAGCATGTGCGGCCTGAACCAGGCCAGGCAGGCCGGGTCGGCCAGCATGTCGGCGACCACGTCGCGCCCGTCGCGGATGATCTGGATGAGCCGGGCGTCCGGGAACGCCTGCAGCAGCACCGGGGCGCTGTAGAGGAGATCGGGCCCGGCGTCGCCGAACCTGGTGAGCGAGCGCGACGCCACGCAGGGCCCCGACCCGATGATGCCGCCCGCATCCTTGCAGGTCGCGCCGCATTCGGCGCAGGCGTCCGGCACGACCTGCCACGCCTCGGCCAGCACGTCGCGCAGCACCCGGTGCGCCCCCCGGCTCCGGGCGATCGACGGCCGCCGGGCGAACGCGTACACGACCCGGGCCACCGCGGCGCGGCCCATGGTGACGTGGAAGCCGGAAGATCGTTTGAGGGCACGGCCGACCAGGTCCGCGCCGGAGTGCGGAGCGGCGATCACGAACACCGGCTGACGGACCTTGACACCGTTGACCACGAGTATGTGCGTCGGAGGTCGCATAGATACGGTTAAGTCTGACACCCTTTGGGAGTGGAGGAGCGCAGCACACGCGGGGTGGACCACGGCGAGGCGCCGGCGGCGCGGCCGATATCGCGGATGGTACGCGGCCCGCGGCGGCTGCGGCCGGGGGACACGGTGGCCCTGGTGGCGCCGGCGGGGCCTGTCGATCCGGTACGGCTCGCGCGCGGCCGGGAACTGCTCGTCGAGCTCGGCCTGGAGGTGGTGATCGGCGCACACCTCCTGGACCGTGATGGGTTTCTGGCCGGTGCCGACACCGGCCGCGCGGCCGACCTCCAGGAGGCCTGGTGCGACCCGGGGATCGCCGCGGTCGTCTGCGCCCGCGGCGGCTACGGCACGACCCGGCTGCTCGACCTGCTCGACTGGGAGGCCATGGCGGCGGCTGAGCCCAAGATCCTTCTCGGCTCCAGCGACATCACCGCGCTGCACCGGGCGTTCGCCGACCGGCTGGGCGTCGCGACGCTGTTCGGGCCGATGCCCGCGACCGTCGTCATGGGCGGCCCCGAGGGGCCGGACCAGGACTCGTTCGCGAGCCTGAAGGCGGCACTGTTCGAGGGCGGGCACCTCGCACCGATCATCGGCGACCGCCTGCTCGTGCCCGGCCGGGCCGGCGACGCGGTCGTCACCGGTCCCGTCGTCGGGGGCAACCTGGCTCTGCTCGCCGCGCTGTGCGGGACGCCGTACGCGCTGCGCGCCGAGGGATGCGTCGTGCTGCTGGAGGACGTGACGGAGGAGCCGTACCGGATCGACCGCATGCTGACCCAGCTCCGGCAGGCCGGGTGTTTCGACGGGGCGCTGGCCTTCGCGCTCGGGTCGTGGGTGGAGTGCGGGGATCCGCTTCCGGTGCTCGCCGAGCGGCTCGCCCCGCTGGGGGTGCCGGTGATCGCCGGGCTTCCCGTGGGGCATGGGGCACCACAGCTCAGTGTGTGGATGGGGGCATATGGGGTTATCGATACAGAACTGTATTCTTTGACGAACATGTTCCGCGACCCGGAGGCGGCACCCTGAAACCCGCCCCGGAAGGTCCGGGCAGCGGCGAAGGGATGGTGCGTTGGGACTCTTGCGGCGACTGCTCGGCCGGACCCGGACCGATTCCCCCGCTCCAAGGCCCGTCGAGGACGTCGACCTCGACTCCCTGCTCGCCCTGGTCGCCGAGACCATGGGGTTCACCTGCGCGTTCGCCCCTGACGGCGCGTCCCTGACGCTGCGCTCCGCGGACCCGATCGTGGCGCGGGTGGTCAACCTCGTCGGCCTGCGCCGCGAGGCCGCCCGGCGCTCGCGCGAAGACTGGCCGATGCTGGTCTCCGAATACCTGGCCCACGCGGTGTCCGGCGAGCCGTTCGACGCCTGCAACCTCGCGCCGATCAAGCCGCTGCTGCGCGCCCGGGTGCACGCCGCCGACGACCCGGCGATCCCCGACCCGTCCCGCATCATCGGCCGCCACCTGAGCCCCGACCTGATCGAGGTGCTCACCATCGGCACCCGCCCGGTCCGTCCCGAAGAGGCGTTCTGCTGGCCGATCCCGCCCGCTGAGGCGCTGGACATCGCGATCGGCAACGCGCTCGCCGACGAGCGGCCCGCCGTTTCACGGCTCGACCTCGCCGGGACCGCGGTGTCCCTGCTGACCGCGCCGAGCGCGGCCGCGCACCTGCGGCGGCTGTCCGACCACGCGCCCATGCCGAAGGACGGCGTGCTGGTCGCCATGCCGCACCGGGGGATGATGGCCGTGCACCCGGTGGCGGGCATCGAGGTGGTGCGCGCCATCGAGCGGCTGCGTGTGTTCGCCCAGCGGGAGTACGCCACCAGGGAGGACGGGCTCACCCCGCACGTCTACTGGTGGCATCGGGAGCGGCTCACCCGCATCCAGGCCGACCTGGTCGCCCACAACGGGCAGACCCGCCTCGTCGTCACGCCCCCGCCGGCCTTCGCCCGCCTCCTCGCCCGCATCGCCACAGAGTCGTAACCGTCAGAGGCCGAGGCGTTGGTCGTGCCGGGTTCCCCGGTAGGCGGCCTTACCCTTGCCGATCGTCGCAGGCCCGTCACCACCCTGGAAAACGGAGGGCGAACCGGCGTCAGCGGCTAAGGATGCAACGGCGGCACGCGTGTTCTGTCCGGTTATGACCCTGTGCATCGATCTCGCCGTGCCGATGACGTCGAACTCGTAGCCGCTCACGGTGACCCAGCGCGAGATCGCCGCTGTCTACTGTCGCTCTCGCAACTTTTCGTGACGTGGTCGCGTCTAGACGAAATGTATTCGTGTGATGTGAGTCACATCCGCATCTTTGGAGTGTTTCTTCGTCTGGTCGTGTGAGCTGGGCGGATTCGCGGCGGCTGGGGGATCGTTCCAACGAGATCACTGTGAGTGATCATCTAGGCGCGGAAGAGATCTTGACTCTCGGTTGTCAGCCGCTCATGATCTCCTTTGGTCTGTTTATGCCTGCTTTATGCGAGTGAGCGGCACTGTGTCGTGCCGCGTGCTTCGCATGCCTGCGGAGGAGTTCGGCGTGCCGGTTTCGCGTGCCCGGAAGTTGTCGTCCAGCCGGATGCCCGGCCGTTTTTCACGGTCGTGGGTCGCCGGGCTGGTCGCGCTCGGTGTGTTCGTGTCGGGGATCGGTGTGCCGGACGGGCTGGTCACGCAGGCCAGCGCCGCGGCGCAGGAGCAGGGGCAGCCGGAGCGCAGTGTGGAGGGCCGGCCGGTCGTGACCCCTGCCCCGGGCGCGAAGCCTGCGACGGAGTCGCGTCGCGCGAAGGTGCCCGCGAAGCCGGTCTGGCCGAAGGGTGGGTCGGCGTGGGTTGACCTGGTGGCGGGCAAGGGAGCGGTGCCGGTGCCGGGGTTGCCGGTGTCGCTGGCCCCGGCCGCCGGTGGTTCGGCGGCCGGTGGTTCGGGAGACGGGGAAGGGTCGCAGAGCGCGGCCTCTCCGGCGCCGTCGCCGGCCGTGACGTCCTCGCCGCCCATGCCGTCAGAGTCGCCCTTGCCGTCGGCGTCTCCCTCCCAGAAGCAGCAGAAGGCACAGGAGCGGCAGGAGCCGCAGCGGTCGAACTCGAAGGGGTCGCTGTCGCCTGAGGCGATCCCGTCGTCGAAGCCGGTGTTGGAGTCTGCCGGGTCGGCTGAGGTGAAGGTGTTCGACAACACGGTGGCCCGCAGGCTCGGCGGGGTCGGCCTGGCGTTGCAGGTGACTCGGGCGGACGGTGGCACTGGTGTGGCGGCGGCGCAGGTCACGGTGGACTATTCGTCGTTCCGGCATGCGGGCGGGGGTGGGTTCGCGTCCCGGTTGACGCTGGTGGAGTTGCCGGCGTGTGTGCTGCCCTGCCGCTGACGGCTGAGTGTGGCAAGCAGCGGGCGGCGCAGCGGCGGGTGCTGCCGGTGGTCAACGATGTGAAGGCCGGCCATCTGACGGCTGAGGTCCGGGTGGCGCCCGCCGCCGAGGCCGGTTCTGGCGGGGGTGTGGCCTCGCCGACCGCTGCCCCTGCGGCAGCCAGTGGCGGTGCCAGTGCCAGTGTTGAGGCGGGTGCGTCTGGTGCGGTGCCTGTGGGTGGGGTTGTGTATGTGGTGGCGGCGTCTGCTGCGGCGACGGCGTCGGGGTCGTTGGTGGGGGATTTCTCGGCGTCGCCGTTGAAGCCGTCGGGGACGTGGCAGGCGGGGGCGTCGGGTGGGGCGTTCACCTACAGTTACCCGATCACGGCCCCGCCGGCGCCGTCGGGGGATGCGCCGGCGTTGGCGTTGCAGTATTCCTCGGCGGCGGTGGATTCGCTGACGTCGCAGACCAACAACCAGTCCGGGCTGGTCGGGATGGGCTGGGAGTTGGGCACGGGGTTCATCGAGCGGTCGTTCGTGTCGTGTGCGGGGTATGCGAGTTCGGGCCGGTTGGGGTACCACCCGGCGCAGCAGGGCTGGCCGGACAAGTGCTGGCACTCGCCGTACTCTTCCGACCCGGCCGCCTCGAAGCTGACGTTGTCGGTGGACGGGCGTTCCACCGACATCGTGAAGGACTCCGGCGGTAAGTGGCGCACGGTTGAGGATTACGGGTGGAAGATCGAGCCGATCGGCTCGCAGTCGTGGTGGCGGATCACCACGCAGGACGGCACGGTCTACCGGTTCGGTTACAACGAGGACTCCGCGTTGTCGATGTCGTTCATCGGCGACGATGAGGGCGAGCCGTGTTATCAGTATTATCCCAAGCCCGGCAGCGGTAAGTCGACGGTCGATCGGGTCTGTGAGGACACCTGGCGTTGGATGCTGGACCGGGAGGTCGATCCGAACGGCAATGTGATCGATTATTCCTACGATGTGGAGTACGGCTCCTACTGTACGTCGGCGCTGGGCGGGTGGGATGAGTGTTCCCCGGAGTACGACCAGGCCGCGCATGTGCGTGAGGTGCGGTACGGGCACAACGTCAACGTCGCCGGGTCGACGCCGAGTGCGCGGATCGTGTTCGCGACCGCTGCCCGGGCCTCGGGTGGGATCACCGATGAGCCGGAGTGGTGCAAGGACGGTGACTGGTCGTCGTGTCTGTTCGCCCCGCCGACCTTCTCCACCAGCAAGAAGCTGACCTCGATCACCACTCAGACCTGGAAGGCGGGGGGCGGTTCTGGGTGGGAGGACGTGACCCGGTGGGAGTTGTCGTACGCGTGGTTGTACGGCGATGTGCTGGAAGAGCATCCGATCTTGTGGCTGGATTCGATCCGGCAGGTCGGCCTGGCCGGTGGTAACGGCACGCAGATCGCGCTGCCGGCGACCACGTTCGATGCGACGTTCCTGGACAACGCCGTCAGCATCTACCTGGATCCGGTGCGGTTCCCCCGGATCGGCGCGGTCGGCAATGGGCTGGGCGGGCGCAGCGAGGTGGAGTACGGCCAGGCCCGCCCGTGCCCGAACCCGTGGCGGTATCCGCCGACTGACGGGTGGGAGAGTCGGGGGCTGGACTGCTACTTCGTCACCACGAGCCAGGAGATCGTCAACGGGACGTGGTACTACACCGGTGAGGTGTACGCGAAGTGGCTGGTGATGTCGGTCACCGACATCGACCTGGTGGGCGGCTCTCCGGAGCAGGTGACCGGCTACTCCTACGGCGGTGACCCGGCCTGGGTGATCCCGGACAATCCTTTGGCGCCGCGTC
>NZ_JBHMQT010000022.1:0-8459 GCF_042435035.1 Sphaerimonospora cavernae | reverse complement strand
GCGCGTGATCGGGAGTCGGTGAAGAGCGCGTTGATCACGCTGGTCGAGCACGCCCTGACCTCCCACGTCGCCGCACCCGGATGGAGCCGTTCCTGACCTGACGGCGCAGGGGGCTGCGCCGGGAGGAAACCTCCGGTCCCCGCTCGCTCCCGCTCTCTCCCGCTCCGCCCCCGCGGGCATCGCGGTCATTGAACGGGGATCGCCTCGATCAGGCTCGCCCCGACGGGGAGCGGCAGGACGCGCGAGAGCGTGAAACCCGACTTGCCGAGCAACGCCGCGTACTCGTCCCGGGTCCGCTCCTTGCCGCTGCCGAAGAGGGCGAGCATCCGCAGGTCGAACTCCTTACCGATATGCGGCGAATCGTCATCGGGGAGCACCGTCTCAAGCAGCAGCACTCGGCCGTCGTCGGCCATCGCGGCGCGCACGTTGCCGAGAATGCGCAGCGCGTCGTCGTCGTCCCAGTTGTGAATGATGCTCGCCAGCAGGTAGGCGTCCGCCCCGTCCGGAACCCCCCGGAAGAAGTCGCCGCCCACGAACTCGCATCGGTCGCCGAAGCCACGCCCGCCGAGCACTTCGCGCGCGTGCGTCACCACGCTCTCGCGATCGAAGAGCACGCCCCGCAGCCGCGGGTTCGCGTCGAGCACCGCTGCGAGCAGATGACCCCTTCCCCCGGCCACGTCCACGAGCGTCCCGAAGCCCGAGAAGTCGTAGGTGGTGGGCAGGGCCGACTCGATCGAGGCGCTCCGGACTCGCATGTAATCGTTGAAGTCCCGTGCGAGCTCGGGCCGTTCGGCCAGATAGTCATAGAACGGCCCGAAGCGTTCCGCGAACATGGAGCGGCCCCGGCGTACGGTCTCGGGAATGGACCCCATGGCGTACCAGTAGCCGGGCTCCACCATCACCCGCAGGGCGCCCCGCATGCTACCCGGGACGTCACCCCGGAGGGCCTGGCCGTTTTCGGTCAGCTCGTAGACGTCGGGGCCGACCGTGCGGACGATCCCGATGGCCGCGAGCTCGCGCATCACCCGTCCGAGAGAGGGGGCGTGCGCTCCGCACGCGCCGGCCAGTTCGGTGACGCTCATCGGTCCGCCCGCCAGGTGGTCGGCGCAGCCCAGCTCGGCCATGGTGGCCATGGCGCCCAGCCGCGTGATGCCGACGATAGCGTTCCAGATGGGGTCGTTCGAGTCGATCATTGCTGCTCCAGAACAGTGGTCGCAGTGGTGGAACCGCCCCGGACGAGGCGGCCGACTTCGGCGCGCAGTCGGACGAACTCGTCGAACTGCCGGGTGGCGATCTGGTCACGGGAGGCGCCCAGGTCGACCTTGAGATCGGCCGTGACGCGCGCGGGCGACCTGGTGAGGACAATGACGCGGTCCCCGACGTACACGCTCTCGTCGATGTCATGGGTGATCAGCAGGATCGTCATCCCGTGGTGCGCGCAGACCCGCAGCACCAGGTCCTCCAGATCCTCGCGGGTCTGGGCGTCCACCGACCCGAACGGCTCGTCCATGAGGAGCAGCGACGGGCGGTAGGCGAGGGCGCGGGCGATCGAGACCCGCTGCTGCATGCCACCGGACATCTCCCAGGGATACTTCCCCCCGGCGTCGGCCAGACCCACCTGGTCCAGGGCCGCCATCGCGGCCTCGCGGCGGCGCCTGCGGTCCAGCCCCCTGCGCCGCAGCGGTAGCGCGACGTTGTTCGCCGCTGTCATCCATGGGAAGAGGGAGCGGCTGTAGTCCTGGAACACGATCGCCAGATTGTCCGGAATCCGATCCACCGGCCGGCCACCGAGCAGGATCTGCCCGCCGGACGGCCGGATGAGCCCGGCGATCGACCGCAGCAGGGTGGACTTCCCGCATCCCGATGGGCCGACGACGCTGACCAGTTCGCCTTCGGCGACGGACAGGCTCACCCCGTCGAGCACGCGGTGCGAGCCGTACGAATGGACCAGTTCGGTGATCTCGAGCACCGGATCCTCCTGATCGGTCTGCTAGTTGGTCTGCCTGGCGCCCCGGTGCCAGGCGAGCACGCGCCGCTCCAGCAGCAGGAAAGCGGAGTTGAGCAGGTAGCCGAGAAGGCCCAGCATCACCAGGCAGCCCCACATGTCGGGGTAGAGGTAGCTGCGTTGTGCGTAGAGAAGCTGGTAGCCGATCCCTCCGGTGCCCCCGAAGATCTCGGCGATCACCAGGAGGATCAGCGCGAGGGAGAGTGCGAGCCGCAGGCCGGCGAAGATCTTCGGCATGGCGGCGGGGAGGATGACCTGCCGGAGGCGCTGGGCCGCGGAGAACCCGAAGATGCGCGCGGTCTCCAGATGCTGGCGGTCCACACCGCGCGTGCCGTCGACGGTGTTGAGCAGGATCGGCCAGATCACCCCGAACACGATCGTGGCCAACTGCGCCGGAGTGCCCAGTTTCAACAGCGCCAGAAAGAACGGCACCAGCAGCGGCGGTGGTACGGCCCGGCCGAGTTCGATCAGCGGGTCCAGGTAGTCGGCCAGGCGAGATGAGCATCCGATGGCGATCCCGATGAGCACACCGAGGACCGCGGCGGCCAACCAGCCGCCGAACAGCCTCGCGAGGCTGGGGCCGAAGTCGCCGAGAGCCTTGTCCGTCAGCAGGAGATGGGCTGCCGGGCCGGAGAACCAGATCTCGTGCATGCGTGCGAGGATCGCCGAGGGAGGCGGGAAGAACGGCTGAGCCGCGGAGCGTGTGGCGATCTCCCAGGCCACCAACGTGACGGGCACCAGCCAGAGCCGGCCGAGGGCCCGGATGACCGATCGGACGGGATGTGCGGCCACGTGGGTCACCGGGCGGCCTCCGATCTCGCGTGGTGCCATCGGAAGAGCCGGCGTTCCGCCGCGACCAGGACGGCATTGGAAAGGACGCCGAACAGACCGGCCCACAGGGTCGCGGCCAGCATCAGATCGATCCGGTTTCCGCTCGCGGCCTCGGTGATGAAGATCCCGATCCCTTCCGAGCCGCCGGCCATCAGTTCCGCACTGACCGTCAGGATGATCGCGATGCCGGAGGCGACCCGTACCCCGGTCGCGATGAACGGCGCCGCACTGGGCAGCGCGACGCGGGCCAGCACGGCCAGCGGGCCGAACCCGAAGCCGTGCAGGGTCTCCTTGGCGAGCGGATCGACGTCCTTCAGGCCGTAGATGGCGTTGATCAGGACCGGCCAGGACGAAGCGTACGCGATGACGGCCAGTTTCAGGTGCAGGTTGTCGCTGAAGAGCAGGATCGCGAGCGGGATGATCGCGACCGACGGGATCGGCCGGAGAAACTCGATCAGCGGGCGGACCGCGCGCTCGACGGCGGGCAGCGCGCCGAGCACCAGTCCGGCTGGTACGGCCACCGCCACGGTGAGGAGGAGCCCCAGGGCCCAGGCGGCCAGGGTGGCGACGGCGTCGCCGAGGAACTCCGGGTCGACGATCAGGCCCGCCGCGCTGACGAGGATCGTCGACATGCGAGGCAGGAACCGTTCGTCGACCAACCCGCTCAGGCCGACGGCCTCGACCGCGGCGGCGAACCCCGCGGCGCCGGCGACGCCGCGGAGCACTCGGACATGGTTCATGAGCTGGTCATGATCCTGTGGTGGCTTCTGTCAGCTCGCCGGAGGCGGCAGGATCATGGACTTCGCGTCGAGCTCCGTCTTCAGGTAGCCGTACTCCTTCATCAGGTCTATCACCCGCTGGAGCCGGGTCTCGCTCAGTGAGGTGGGGTAGGAGCCCAGGGAGATGACGGCCGCCGTGGCAGCGTCGATCTTGGTGTACTTGGGCAGGGTCTCTTCCACGATCTTGCGGTCGTTCGCCACGAGCTCCTGCGCCTTGCCCAGCGCGCGCTGGAAGGCCGCCATCGTCTTCGGGTACTTGTTCGCGGTGTCTTCCGTGGTGAACCAGCCGGCGACGGGGAGATCCTCAGTGGGACCGGTCATCTCATCGGTGATGATTCTGCCGCCGGCCTTGGACTCAACGGTGATAAACGGTTCGACCATAGCTGCTGCATCGACCTGTCCGTTTTCCAGGGCTGCGGGCATGTCGGGGAACGGTTTCTCCACGAACTGGTCCGGTGTCGCGGTCACTCCGGCCACCTTCATCTGCACTTCCGCAGTGAGTTGCATGACGCTCTGGAACGTGTTGACCGCGATCTTCTTCCCCTTGAGGTCGGCCACGGTCTTGATGGGAGAGTCCTTCTTGACCATGATCACGAAGGCGCCGGGTGCCGCGCCGTAGCTGTCCGCGACGTACTTGAACTTTCCGGCCCCCTTGTCTTGGGCGAGGAACGTGCCGATGTAGGCGCCGAGCGTCAGATCGATGCTCCCGCCAAGCAGTTTTTGGACGCCGACCGCGCCGCCGGCGACGACCTCGGGCTTGACCTCCAGACCCTCTTCCTTGAAGAAGCCCCTGTCGATGGCGACCTGCAGCGGTGCGCTGTCCGGGACGGGGATCGTGCCCACGACCAGCGTGGTCTTCTCCAGTCCGTCGTCGTCGGGGGAGGAGGACGTCGTCTCGGAGTTGCTGCAAGCGGTCAAGGCCAGCACGGCCGCGACACCTATGGCGAAGGTTCGCCCCATAAGCCTCATTGGGTCTCCTTAGCAGGGGGGAGATGTCGCCCGCCTGGTCAGGTGATCAAGTGAAGACGGGTGACGGGCGAGAAGCGTACCGGAGACAAAACGAATCAACAGCATTCGGCCACCTATGTCACTAAACTAGCCAAGAAGTCCATTATGTCCAGATGTCTGGGCCTTTGGAGGTTTGGACCGATGTTATGGTGTAACCCTATTTTGGGCCTGTCGTGCGGCCCTCCAGTCCTTGCTGGACATCCCACTTCTGATTGGTTTCGAACCATATTCGGTATGCTTTGGAACGTTCCTAATATATTTGAGGTCTTGGTCTATCTCGTCCTTTTATGCTCAAATTGCCGATGACTTGTGGGGTTTCCCGTACGGACCCACCGCGAAACTCTTTCCTCAGGACCAGCGCGAGAGGTTGCGACCAGTGAGGACAGCAACGATCGAGAGTGGTCGCCGCGCCGATCTCGAGCCGTCCGGCGTAGCGAGCGCCGGCGGCACGACCCCCGCGAACGTGCGACGGCCTGCCGGGCCCCGGGCCGAGACCTCGAAGGGAGGCGGGACCGAGAATTCGATGGCGCTGAAGAACTGGCGGGTGCGCAACCGTCTCCTGGCGCTGATCGTGCTGCCGACGTTCGTCGCGGTCCTGCTCGGCGGTCTGCGTGTGATCACCTCGATCGGCAGCGCCGCCGAGTACCAGCGCGTACGCGAGGCGGTCGAGTTCGTCGCCGGCATCGGTGCGCTGACCCACGAGATCCAGCTGGAACGCGACCTTTCGGTGAGGTATGTCGCGAGAGGCCGCCGGGGAGGCGAGGTCCTCGCTCTGATCAACAGGCAGCACGAGACCGTCGACGCCGCGGTGAAGCAGGTGCTGGCCAAGGCCGCATCCGACGGCGACACCCTCGGTGAGATCGGCAGGGCGGATCTTTCCCGCGCCATGGGCCGGCTGACGGACCTGCCCGCACTGCGCAAGATCGTGCTTGAGAGCCGGCTCCCGCCGCTGCCCACCATGGAGAAGTACCGACTCGTCACCGCCGACCTGCTGCGAGTTTACGACGCCGCCGGTCAGGGAGTGCCGGACGAGGCACTGGGCGCGAGCATCAAGGCGCTCGGCGCCCTGGCTCGCGCCCAGGAGGCCGTATCGCAGCAGCGTGCGCTGCTCGCGATCGCTCTGGCCCGGCAGGGGTTCGAGCAGGACGAACTCGACGCCTTCGCCGCCGCGACCGCCGGCGAGCGGAGCGAACTGACCTCGTTCAACGCCGAGGCGACGATCGCCCAGCACCAGCTCTACAGCGACACCGTGACCGACCAACTGGTCGACCGGGCGAGGTTCTTCGTCAGCCGGGCGCGCTATCTCGACGCGGCCGGGCTGCCGATCCGCAATCTCGATCGCAGGGGTGGCTCCGACGAGGAGCGATGGTTCGACGCGATCAGCAGACAGGCCGACCTGATGCGGGAGGTCGCCGAGACGATCAACGGGTCCGCCGTCGACAGGAGCATCGACCTGCAGGGGAGCGAACGGAACGTGGCCGTGTTCAACGCCACGTTGATCGCCGCGGTCCTGCTGCTGGTCCTGCTCATCACCGCCGTCATGGCCCGCTCACTGGTGCAGCCGCTGCGGCGGCTACGAAGAGAGGCGCTGGAGGTGGCCGGGCGACGCCTGCCCGAACTCGTGCAGCGGCTGCGCGAAACCGACGGCGGGCGCGGACGACAGGACGTGCAGCCGGTCGGGGTGCAGTCCGCCGACGAGATCGGCGAAGTCGCCCGGGCATTCGACGAGGTCCACCGCGAGGCCGTACGGCTGGCGGGCGACGAGGCGCAACTGCGCAGCAACATCAACGCGATGTTCGTGAACCTGTCGCGGCGCTCGCAGACGCTGGTCGAGCGGCAGATCACCCTCATCGACGGTCTGGAGCAGGGTGAGCAGGACGAGCGGCGGCTGGGCGACCTGTTCAAGCTCGACCACCTCGCCACCCGCATGCGGCGCAACAGCGAGAACCTCCTGGTCCTCGCCGGCCAGGAACCCGCCCGCCGATGGAGCCGCCCCGTCGAGATCACCGATGTGCTCCGAGCGTCCCTGTCCGAGGTCGAGGGATACGAGCGGGTGGCGCTCAACGTCCCCGGCGACGCGGCGATCGTCGGCCAGGCCGTCAACGACGTCATCCATCTGCTCGCAGAGCTCATCGAGAACGCGCTGGCGTTCTCCTCCAGGGACACCCGCGTGACGGTGTCCGGAAACAGCATCGACGGTGGCGGCGTGATGATCTCCGTAACGGACTCCGGCATCGGCATGACCACCGAGGAGATCTCCCAGGCGAACCACCGCCTGTCCAATCCTCCCGTCGTGGACGTGTCGGTCTCCCGGCGCATGGGACTTTTCGTGGTCGGTCGGCTCGCGCTACGCAACGGCATCAGGGTGCAGCTCAGACCGCATGACGGCGGAGGCCTGACGGCGATGGTCCTGCTGCCGGAGGCGCTGATGAGTCGGCCCGCCTACCAGCCTCCGGCCCACGTCGGCGCCTTCGCCCCCGCGTGGAGCCCCCAGCCGAGCCGGCCGAGTCAGCTGGGCGAGCCGGACTGGTCGGGGCGGTCGCCGATCGCGCCGCGATCCCTGGACGGTCGGGCGGTCTCGCAGCCCGCCCCCATCGCCTCCGCCGCCTCCGCCGCCTCCGCCGCCCCCTTCGACTCCACCACCGGTCCTGTCGGTCCCACGACCGGTCCTGTTTTCGCTCCGGCGGCCCCTCCTGCGCGACCGCGCCGCTACGACGACGTTCCGGATGAGGCGGCGACCGGTCCGATGCCGGTACTGCGGAACGCGTCGCTGGAAGAGCCTCAAGAGGAGTTCTTACCGATCTTCGCCTCCGTAGAGTCGGCATGGTTCAGGCGGGCCACCCCGTCGGAGCCGGAATCGGAATGGCAGCGGCCGTCCGCGGTCGACGCCGGCTGGCAGGCCGCCGCGGCCGTCGCCCGGCAGCCTGCCTCCGAGGGCAAGACCACCTCCGGCCTGCCCAAGCGGGTTCCCAAGGCCAACCTGGTGCCGGGCTCGGCCGATCCGGTGGCGGCCCCGGCCGCACCACCGCCCGTCCTGTCGCCGGATCGCGCCCGGAGCCGTCTGTCGAGCCTCCAGCAGGGCGTACGTCAGGGCCGCGCGGTGGCGCGCGGGGAGATCAGCGAGGACCAGGGCTACTCGATGAGTGAAGGGGAGCAAGCATGATGGAGATGAGTCAGGCTGCGCGCGGCGTCAACTGGCTGATCAGCGACTTCGTCGGCTCGGTTCCGGGTGTGGCCCACGCGGTGGTGGTGGCGTCGGACGGTCTGCCGCTGGCCTATTCCGACGGCTTCCCACCGGATCGGGCTGATCAGTTGGCGGCGGTAGCGGCCGGTCTGATCAGTCTGACGCAGGGTGCGTCCCGGGTGTTCGAGGGCGGGGCGGTGACGCAGACGGTCGTCGAGATGCAGCGTGGGCTGTTGCTGATCATGTCGATCAGCGACGGGTCGTGCCTGGCGGTGCTGGCCGCGCCGGACTCCGACCTCGGGTTGGTGGCGTACCAGATGACGTTGCTGGTGGACCGGGCGGGACAGGTGCTCACGCCGGCGCTGCGCGCCGAGCTGCAGTCGTCCCACTCTCGGAGGTGACGGTGGACCCGTGGGGGCAGCCGCACGGCGCCCCGATCCCTCAGGAGCCCGCTTCTCCGGTCCGCCCCTTCACCGTGACCGGGGGGCGTACGGCGCCGCGCATGCAGCTTGCGATGGAGGCGCTCGTGTCGTCCGCGACCACCGCCCACATCGACCTGTCCGGTCGCCCGCCGGAGCACCGCGCGATCAGCTCGCTGTGTCGTCAGGTGCGGTCGGTGGCGGAGGTGTCCGCGTTGTTGCGGATGCCGCTG
>NZ_JBHMQT010000021.1:0-138523 GCF_042435035.1 Sphaerimonospora cavernae | reverse complement strand
AGCGGTCAGATCGACGCCGGGCCAGCGGCCATCACGCTCTGCGCACCGGCTGGTTGTTTACTGTCGATCGTGTTGGCCGCCGGTGGCATCGCGGGCTTCCTGTCGCGGCGGCCCGTCTGGTTGCGCGCGCAGCGGGCGGTGATGGGGGGCATGCTCGGCATGCTCGCCGTCTTGCTCGCCTTCGACACCAGCGGAAGCGTTTCGCATGTGGCCGGTTGCGCCGGTGCAGAGTCGTGTCAATCGGGAACGGAGACTGCGCGGCATCTCAACGGGTCGATCGCCGCGACTGTGCTCGTGGGCAGGGGCATAAAGAATTCGCCGCCACGCCGGTGAACGTGGCGGCTAGGACGACGGCTTCGACGGCACGGACAACGACTGGCTCTGCCGCACCCCCGGCCCCCTGGCCGCCTGAACCCCGACAACCCGGGCTCGCCCGAGGCTGCTCCTGGCCGTTGCGATGGTAGATGCTCATTCTCCTGTCCAATATCTATCCAAAGTAGTTCAAATCTTGACAACCTTGCCTAGCGAGGTGACAGTGACGGTGCAAGGGAACTTTCATCCAGCATCGGAGGAGATCATGAGACGGTTCAGGACATCCGCCGCCGCGGTGTCGGCACTGCTCGCGCTGGCAGTGATCGTGCCGGCCAGCGCGGCCAACGCCGACACGACGGTGATCCAGAACAACGTCCCGGAGTGTACGGCCAACCTCACCGAGCCCACGTTGGACGGCGAGACCATGTCCTTAACCGGGACCGTCACGTGTGCGGAAGGATACGGCGGATGGGGGTGGCTCTGGTTCGACACGGACGGTCGGACACCTATACCAAGGGACGGCGTCGGGATAATTGAGTTCGAACGGCCTAGTCAAATCGCCCAGTTGACTGTCGTCGCGCCATGCGCCAGTGGGAAATATCGGACCCACCTGATCATCAGCTTGGGGACGACCTCGGGCAGCGGCAATCTCGGCTATAACGAAGCGGTCACCGATCCGGTGACCATCACCTGCTGACCGGCTGTTTCTCCGCGTTTCCGGACGTTCGTGATCTTGCAGTTTCTCACAGGCTTATCCGCTGAGCGGCGGAAACGCCATTCCTGATCCCGCGCTCGCGAGTGCGAGATCACGTAAGGCATAGTCGCAGGTCAAGTGACTCGTCTGCGAGAAACTGCGAGATCACGGGAGGAGGTTAGAGCAGGTGGTCGTCGGGGCCCTCGTGGTCGTGATCGCCTTCTTCCTCGAGGATGCCCTCGGACGGCTCGACGCCCAGCATGGCCTCCCTCGGCTCCACCTCCTGGACGTGCTCGACGAGGCCGAGCACGTGGTCGGGCTCGATGAGCCACTGCAGCGCCGCGGCACCGGTCTCGTCGGCGCCGACCAGCTCGATCTGCTCCTGGCGCTCGGCGTCGTCCAGCTCCGCCTCCGGGCTGCGGATCTCCGCCAGCGCCGCCGCCTGCAGGGCGTTCACGTCGAGGACCTCGACCACCAGGTCGACGGTGAGGCGCAGATAGCGTCCCGTGTCCGTTGCATCGCTCATGCTGACTGATCCTATCGGTCAGGCGTCAGGGTAGTTTCCACTCGGCCGGCGCGGTGCCCTGCCGCTCCAGCAGCTCGTTGGCCCGGCTGAACGGCCGGGATCCGAAGAACCCGTTGCGCGCGGACAGCGGGCTCGGGTGCGCGGACTCGATGCACGGTACGGCGGTGTCCCCCGAGCCGAGCATCGGTCGCAGGTTGCGCGCGTCGCGACCCCACAGGATGGCCACCAGCGGGCCGCCACGTGTGACAAGCGCCTTGATGGCCTGCTCGGTGACCTCCTCCCAGCCCTTGCCGCGATGGGAGGCGGGCTTGCCCGGCATCACCGTCAGCACCCTGTTGAGCAGGAGCACGCCCTGCTCGGCCCAGGGGGTGAGGTCGCCGTTGGACGGCGCCGGATGGCCGAGGTCGGCCGTGTACTCCTTGAAGATGTTGACCAGGCTGCCCGGCAGCGGGCGCACGTCGGGGGCGACCGAAAAACTCAGCCCCACGGGATGGCCGGGGGTGGGATAGGGGTCCTGCCCGACGATCAGCACGCGGACCTCGCTCAGCGGCTGCTGGAACGCGCGGAGCACCTGGGACCCGGCGGGGAGATACTGGCGGCCTTCCGCGATCTCCTGCCGCAGGAAGTCGCCCATGGCGGTGATCCGCCCCGCGACGGGTTCGAGCGCCTCCGCCCAGCCGGCTTCCACGATTTCGTGCAACGGACGTCCTGCCATGGTCGGGCACTCTATCGGCTTTTCGCGTGCCGTACGGCATAAAGATCGGATGCCCGCCTACCCCCGTGAAGCGGGCATCCGACGTCTCGGAGTCATTTCACCGAGCCCGCGAGCAGGCCCTGGACGAAGTACCGCTGGAAGGCGAAGAACAGGACCAGCGGGATGATGAGCGACAGGAAGGCCCCGGGAGCGAGGATGTCCACGTTGGTGCCGAACTGCCGCATCTGAGATTGCAGCGCCTTGGTCATCGGCTGGTTCTGGGTGTCGGCGAAGACCAGGGCGACGAGCAGGTCGTTCCAGACCCACAGGAACTGGAAGATCCCGAGCGAGGCGACCGCCGGCTTGGCCAGCGGGAACACCACGGTCACGAAGATCCGCCATTCCGGTGCGCCGTCCATCCTCGCGGCCTCCAGCAGTTCCCGTGGGATGCCCACGAAGAAGTTGCGCAGCAGGAAGATGGCGAACGGCAGGCCGAACGCGACGTGGAACAGGACCACGCTGGTGATCGAGCCGAAGATTCCGAATGTTCCGTACAGCTTGGCGATCGGGATCAGCGCGATCTGGATCGGCACCACCAGCAGGGCGATGACGAGCAGGAAGACCGTGTCCCTGCCGGGGAACTCGATCCAGGCGAACGCGTAGGCCGCCATCGCCGCGATGAAGATGATCAGCAAGGTCGCCGGGACCGTGATCAGGATGGTGTTCCAGAACGACGAGGTGAAGCCGGAGGTCAGCAGGTTCGAGTAGTTTTCGAAGGTGATCTGGGCCGGTTTGGTGAAAAACGTCCACCAGCCGCTCGAGTTGTTGGCGGTGTCGTCGCGCATCGACACGACGAGCAGCCCCAGCGTCGGCACCAGCCAGAACACCGCGACGAGGACCAGGAACACCTGGACCACGCCGCCGCCGATCCGGTCCAGCAGTCGGCCCGCGAGGCCGCGCTCGATCCCGGCCGCCTGCTGCGGCGGCTCGGCCGCCACGGTCGTCATCGCTCGTCCCTCCTGAAGCGGCGGATGTTGAAGATCATGAACGGCACCACCAGCACAAGCAGGAAGATCGCAAGTGCGCTTCCCATGCCCTGGTTGTTGCCGCCGCCGAACGAGACCCGCCACATCTCCAGCGCGATCACGTTGGCCTGTGGCTGCACCGAGCCGGGGGCGATGATGAACACCAGGTCGAAGACCTTCAGCACGTTGATGACCATCGTGACGAAGACGACGAGCAGCACCGGCGCGAGCAGCGGCACCGTGATCCGCCGGAACACCTGCCACTCGGTCGCCCCGTCGATCCGCGCCGCCTCCAGGGCGTCCCTGGGAACCGCCGACAGCCCGGCCGCGATCAGCACCATCGCGAACCCGGCCCACACCCAGATGTAGGCGCCGATGATCGCCGGGGTGATCAGGGCCGGACCCAGCCAGGTCAGCCCGTTGAACGGGGCGGCGAAGTTCGACTGCGGGAGCCGTACCGTGTAGGACCCGGCGGGCAGACCGGTGAGGTGGAAGGTGCCGTCGGCGGCCGTCTCGGTGGTCGCCTTCACCTGACCGTCGGAGACCGCCTCGACCGTGATGCCGGCCAGGCCCTTCTCCTGCGGGTCGACCTGGTTGACTGTGCCGCCGCCGCCGCGTACGACGTCGAGCCAGACCGTGCCGCCGATCTCCCCGCCGCCGGGCGGCGCGGCGGCCGCCTTCGCCGGCGCCGCGTCCTTGACGGAGTCCGGCGGCAGGCCGACGAGCGGGATCAGCACCGCCTGGCCGGGCTGGGCCGGCTGACTGACCGTCACCGTGCCGTCCTGCTGCGCGACCGCCGGGGCCTGGTCGTTCTCACGCGGCCGCGCACCCGGGTAGCCCTGGCTGGAGGAGAACGTGTCGTGGACCGTGGTCAGCACGGCGTTGGCCACGCCCTTGTCCGGGTCCTGTTCGTAGACGAGCCGGAAGATGACACCTGCCGCGAGCAGGGAGACCGCCATCGGCATGAACAGGACCAGCTTGAACGCGGTCGCCCAGCGGATCCGCTCGGTCAGCACGGCGAAGATGAGGCCGAGCACCGTCACCACCAGCGGGGCGACCACGACCCAGATGACGTTGTTCCTGATCGTGGTCAGCGTCGCCGAGTCGGTGAAGATCGAGCCGTAGTTGCCCAGCCCGACGAAGCGCTCGCCAGTGGCGTCGTAGAGGCTGCGGAAGATCGAGTAGATGACGGGGTAGACCATCCACACCCCGAGCAGGAGCAGCGCGGGCAGCAGGAACAGCACCGCCAGCGTCGGCGAGGGGCCGAGCCGTGCGCGCGGCCCCTTCCGTTCGGTCACGGCCTTCCTCCCACTACTTCTTGAGCGCCTTGGCCGCGTCCGCCTCGAGCTTCTTCTGCGCGCCCTTCACGTCGGAGGGGTCGCGCAGGAAGTCCTGCAGATCCTTCCACTCGCCCTTGCCGTCCGTGCCGCCGAACGCGCTGGGTGTCAGGTCCGACATGTCGTACCTGACTGCCTCGCCGGCCGAGATGATCGTCTGGGCGAGCTGCTTGGTCAGTTCGTTCGGGTAGTTGTCGGGCGAGACGTTGCGGTTGGGCGACAGGTAGCCGGGCAGCTTGGCCCAGATCTCGCCGCCCTCCTTGGAGGCCAGGAACTCCAGCAGGGCCATCGCGCCCTTGGAGTCCTTCAGCGCCACCGCGATGTCACCGCCGAGCACGACCGGCTCGGTGTCGCCGACCTTGGGGAACGCCATGGCCTTGGCGTCCTCGCCGACCTTCGCGCCGGACTGGGCGGCCGCTCCCGCGACGAAGTCGGCCTCGATGACCATCGCGGCCTTCTTCTGGCCGTAGACCTGAGTGACGCATGTGGGGAAGTCGGTCTGCAGGGCGCCGGAGGCGCCGCCCAGCAGGAACTCCTTCTTCCCGAAGATCTGCGCCATCTTCTCCAGCGCGGTCGTCACCGTGGAGTCGGTCCATGGGATCTCGTGCTTGGACAGCTTGTCGTAGTTCTCCGGGCCGGCCGAGGAGAGGTAGACGTTCTCGAACAGGTCGGTGAGCGTCCAGCCCGAGGCGCCGCACAGCGCGAACGGCGGCGTGCCGGAGTCGGCCAGCAGCTGCGCGTTCTTGACCAGGTCGTCCCAGGTCGCCGCCTCCTGCGCCCCGGCGTCGTCGAACGCCTGCTGCCGATACCAGATGAGCGACTTGTGCGCGGCCTTGACCAGCACGCCGTACACCTGGCCGTTGGCGGAGCCGAGCTCCTTCCAGTACGGGGTGTAGTTCTGGTCGATCTGCGCCTGCACCTCGGGGGTCAGCGGCTTGAGCGCGTTCTCGTCGGCGTACTGCTGTACGAGGCCCGGCTGCGGCAGGATCGCGACGTCCGGCGGGTTGTTGCCCTGGATGCGGGGACCGAGGAAGGCGCCGGTGTCCTCACCCGTCGAGGCATAGGTCACGGTGGCGCCGGTCTTGTCCTGGAACGCCTTGAGCACCTGCTCGAAGTTGGCCTGCTCGTCGCCGGTCCACTTGGCCGCGACCTCGATCGTGACGCCGTCCAACGGCTTGGCCGCTGCGGCGGCGTCGCCGCCGCTGGAGGCGCTCGTCTGGCCGACCGCGGGCTCGCCGCCCGAGTTGCCGCCGCAGGCCACGGCGGCGAGAGCGAGCAGGGCGATCGGGATGGGGAGTTTGCGCATCATCTATCCTCCGGGGTGGATCACCTCGCCGAGGCCCTGTTTCAGGTCGGCGACGGCTTCGTCAACGGGTGTGCCAAGGCCCAGCGCCGCGGACGCGGTGCTGGAGATCACCAGGCTGACCTGGTTGTAGTCGGGAGTGACCGGCCGCGGCCGTGCCGACAGGATCGACTCCTTGAGCACGGGCAGGTACGGAAAGCGCTTGATCAGTTCCGGGTCGTCGTACAGTTCGGCCCGGACCGGGGGGAAGGACCCCTCGGTGAGCACGAGCCGCTGGATCTCCGGGCCGGTGAAGTAGCGGATGAAGTCGAGCGCGGTCTTCTGGTGCTTGGAGTACGCGCTGATCGCGAGGTTCAGCCCGCCGAGCGCGCTCGATCCCGGGCCGTCCAGGCCGGGCAGCCGGGTCACCGCGAACTTGCCGGCGAGCGCCGAGCCGGTGGCCGGGCCGTACGCGTGCGGCCAGTTGCGCGCGAACAGCAGCCGCCCCTCCTGGAAGGCGAGCCGGGACTCCTCCTCCTTGTACGTCAGGGCCTCACGGGGGATCCACCCCTCCTTGACGCCGCCGACGAGGAAGTCGAGCGCGGTGCGCGCGGCGCCGAGATCCAGGGTGACGCTCCGGGCGTCCGGGCTGAGGATCGACCCGCCCGCCGACCGTACGGCCTCCGCGAAGTTCACGGTGAGCCCCTCATAGGGGAGAAATTGTCCGGCATATCCCCCGATGTGATATTTCTCGGTCAGTCGCCGGGCCTGATCGCGCAGCTCCGCCCAGGTCTTGGGCGGTTTCAGGTGCTCCTTCTTCAGGATGTCGGAGCGGTAGTAGAGCAGGCCCGCGTTGCTCACGTACGGCGCCGCCCACAGCCGGTCGCGGTAGATCGCCGTGTCGGCGACCCCCTTGAGCATCCTGTCCAGCGGAAACCGGCTGCGGTCGAGCGGCACGATCCAGTCGGCGTCGGCGAACTCCGCCGTCCAGACCACGTCGAGCCCGAGCACGTCGTAGACGTCGCTGTGCGCCTGCAGGTTGGCGACCATCTGGGCACGCTGCTCGTCGGCCGCCTCCGGGAGTTCCAGCAGGGTGACCGGCTCGTTGGGATGTGCCCGGTTCCACCGGTCCAGCAGAGGCGCCAGATAGGCGGTGGTGTCCCGCCCGATCGCCAGCGTGATCGGGCCGGTGCCGCCGGTCCCGTCGTCGGCCGACCCGCCGGCGGCCGTGTCCGCGGACCCCGCGCATCCGGCCGCGAGCAGAGCGGCCAGCAGGGCGACGGCTCGGCGAACCACACGGCCTCCACGTGACTTGCGGGTCTTGCGAGTTACATACGTGTTAGGTAGATACATGCATGTTATGCATAGCGATAATGTGAAGGTCAACGCTGAAGCCGATAACGCTCCGGTAACTGCTTTCCGACGGCTGGGGGTGAGCGCGTGCGGCAGTCGCTGCTGGCGCTCCTTGCGAAGGAACCTGCCCATGGGTACGAACTCAAACAGGCGCTGGAGGCGATCTTCGGCAGCGCGTACCCCTCGCCGAACATCGGCCAGATATATGTGACGCTCGGGCGGCTGGAGAAGGACGGGCACGTCCGGTCGGTCGGCGTCGAGCAGTCGAACCGGCCGAACAAGAAGGTCTACTACATCACGGCCGCCGGTTTCGAGACCCTGCAGGCCTGGGCCGAGGAGCCCACCGAGGGTCCCAGGGTCCGGGACGAGTTCTTCATGAAACTCGTGCTGGCCCCGATGACCGGATTGTCGGACCGAATGGCGCTGATCAACCGGCAGCGCCGGCACTACCTGTCCCTGATGCGGGAACTCGGCGAGCTGGCCGAGCGTACGGACCCCGGCGACCGCGTCGCCCTCCTGCTCATCGAGGGCGCCATGCTCCACCTGCAGGCCGACCTCGACTGGCTCGAACGCTGCCAGGAGGACCTCCCATAATGCCGCTCACCCCCCCACCCCCCACCCCAACCGTGATCTTGCGAATACTCGCAGAAAACGGCCTGACCAGCGCTTTCGCCTGTCGTGATCTTGCAGAAACTCGCAGCATGCCCCTCTCACCTGCGGCGATGCCTTGCGTGATCTTGCAGTCAGGACGAATTGCGTGACCACGACACCGGCGATCCGAGCGGTCAATCTGGTGAAGATCTACCAGACCGGCCGCGGGCTTCCCGTACCGGCCGTGCGCGGCGTCGATCTCACCGTCGAGCCCGGCGAGTTCGTGGCGATCATGGGTCCGTCCGGGTCGGGCAAGTCGACCCTCGTTCACCTGCTCGGCGGGCTGGACACGCGCACGAGCGGCGAGATCTGGCTGGACGGCAAACGTGCCGACACGCTGTCGGAGAGCGGCTGGGCCGTACTACGCCGCGAGAAGATCGGTTTCGTCTTCCAGTTCTTCAACCTGGTGACCAACATGACCGTGGCCGACAACGTGGAGCTGCCCGCGCTCCTCGGCGGCGCCTCGCCGCGGCATGCCCGCGAACGGCGCGACTACCTTCTCGGCGAACTCGGCCTGACCGATCGAGCCGCCGCCGCGCCCGCCCAGCTGTCCGGCGGGGAGCAGCAGCGCGTGGCGCTCGCCCGCGCGCTCGCCAACCAGCCGAGGCTGCTCCTGGCCGACGAACCGACCGGCAACCTGGACAGCCGCAACACCCGCGACGTACTCAAGCTGCTGAGCCGGGTCCACCGGCAGGGCCAGACGATCGTGCTGGTGACGCATGACGCGCGCGTCGCCGGACTGGCAGACCGGGTGGTGAGCCTGCTCGACGGTGAGATCGTGGACGACGGCGCCATCGTGCGGCGGCGCCGGGGCCCGGGTGGTACGGCAGGCGACGTGGTGGAGCTGCGTGGCTAGCCGCATGATCGGTTCGGCGGAGGGGAGGTGGGTCCGCGCTGATCTGCGGGCCCGCCGGGGGCAGGCGCTGCTGACCGTGCTGACCGTGGCGGGGATCGTCACCGCGCTCATCGCCGCGGCCACCCTCCTCGAAGACGGCACCAATCCCTGGCGCGGTCTGTTCGAGCGCGGCCGCGGCGCCCACATCTGGCTCCACACCAAGACCGTTCCCGACGTCTCCGCGCTCAAGAGCCTCGACGGTGTTACCGATGTGGCCGGGCCGTACCACAGCGCCCCGGCGACCCTCGCCGCCGACAGCGGCCGCAAGGTGCCGATCTCGCTTCAGGAGGCGCCGGCGGCGCTTCCCGCGGTCGCCCGTCCACTGCTCAGCGAGGGCCGCTGGCTCGACGTACGCCATCCGGAGGGGGTCGTGGTCGAGCGGTCGTTCGCCCGGGCGATCGGCCTGCGGCCGGGCAGCCCGTTCACCGTCACCGGCCTGAACGGCGCCACGCACACGCTCACCGTGGCCGGGCTCGCGGAGAGCGGCGACCAGGGCTTCTACCCGGAATGGGCGCCCGGCCTGGCCTGGACGCTCCGGCAGACACTCACCGCGGTCGAGCCCGCCTCCGGCCGCACCGAGACCGTCACCGGGTTGCGGCTGGCCGACCCGGGACTGACCGATCTCATCGTGCAACGAGCCGTCTTCACGCTGCGCGGGCAGGTGCAGCGGGTCACCACGTGGCGGGAGGTCCGGGCGGCCATGGAGCTGGACAACCGGCTGCTCGGCCTGCTGCTCGGGCTGTTCGGCGTGGCCGGCCTGGTCGCCGCCGCGCTCGCGCTCGCCAACGTCACCGGCGGCCGGGTGCTGACCCAGCTCCGCGACATCGCCACGCTCAAGTCGCTCGGGTTCACCCGTGGCCAGGTCACCCGCATGCTGCTGGTCGAGCACGGCGCCCTCGGATTCGCCGGAATCGCACTCGGCGTGGTCGCCGCCTGGCTGATCACCGCGTACGCCCTGGGGGAGAGCGGCGTGACGCCGCTGTCGCCGGGCCCGCATGCCGCCATCATGGTGGGCACGGCGCTGGTGGTGCTGGTGGCGGTCTGGCTGCCGGCCTGGCGGGGCGGCCGCACCCCGCCCCTGCCCGCGGTCCCCGCCGCGCCGCCTCGCGGGCGTCTGTCGCGGCTGGCCCGGCTCGCCCTGCTCGTGCGGCTGCCGCCCGCGCTCGTCCTCGGCGCGCGGGACGCCTTCACCCGGCGGACACCGGCGCTGCTCACGATCTGCGGGGTGGCGATCCCGATGATGATGATCACGATCGGGCTCGGCTGCTGGGCGACGCTTGACGACTTCATCCGGCATCCGGAGGGGGTCGGCCAGGCGGCGGCCCTCGCCGTACGGCCCGCCGACCTGACGGCGGAGGAGACGCGCGAGCGGGTGATGGCCGATTCCGACGTGGTGGCGGCCTATCCGGGGGCCGAGCTCGACGCCCTCGTGCCCGGGCAGACCAGGACGGTACGGACCCGGGCGCTGGGCACCTCGGCCGATCCCTATCCGTTCCCGGTGGCGGAGGGACGGATGTTCCGCGACCGGGGCGAGGCCGTGGCCGGGCAGGGTCTGCTCGATCTCCTCGGCGCGCGCGTCGGGGACCGGGTCCGCATCACGATCGGCGGCACCCCGCTGATCGTGCGGATCGTGGGGCGGGTCATCGAGCCGGAGCAGGACGGCGAGGTGCTGTCGCTCGGCATCGACAGTCTGGCGGCCAAGGACGCGGTGCCGCCGCGGTTCTACGGCCTGGTGCTGCGGCCGGGGGCCGAGCCGGGCGAGGCACGGGCCCGGCTGCAGGCGCAGGGCCTGGAGGTCGCGCAGGCGGTCAACCCGGCCGACCGGCTCGCGGTGATCCGCGTGATCATCGTGGCGCTGGTGGTGGTGCTGGCCCTGATCGGCCTGGCCAATCTGCTGACCGCCGGCGCGCTCGGGCTGCGCGACCACGTGCTCGATCTGGCCGTGCTCAAGGCGATGGGACTCACCCCACGCCAGGTCATGGCCACGCTGGTCACCGGCACCGGGCTGCTGGCGGTGGTCGGGGTGCTCCTCGGCGGCTGCGTGGGGGTGTTGTGGTCGCGGGCCCTGATCGACCTGGAGGGGCGGCACAGCGGGGTCGGCGCCGGCATCGGCCGGGCGCCGACCCCGGGCATGCTCGCCGCGGCGATCGGCGTCGCGATCGGCGCGGCCCTCCTGGTCGCGCTGATCCCCGCCCGCCGGGCCGCCCGGGCTCGGATCCCGGTCACGGCCCGGTGAGACGGCCCGTGACCGTCCGCGCAGTCAGCTCCGGTTTTCGAGAGAGAACCAGTAGAACCCGTAGCCGGGGAGGGTGAGCCGGTAGGGGAGGACGCCGATCACGGGGAACGGCACGCCGCCGCGGCACTCGACCGGCGTCATCCCGGTGAACCGGCGCAGGTCGAGCTCGACGGGCTGGGCGAAGCGCGACAGGTTGTTGACGCACAGCACCCGGTCGTCGCCCTCCTCCCGCAGGTAGGCCAGCACCCCGGGGTTGGCCGACCACAGCTCGGTGTAGTCGCCGGTGCCGAAGATCGGGTGCTCCCGCCGGATCTGCAGCATCCGGCGGGTGAAGTGCAGCAGCGACGACTCGCTCTTCGTCTGCGCCTCGACGTTGACGGCCTGGTAGCCGTACACCGGGTCCATCACCGCGGGCAGGTAGAGGCGGCCCGGGTCGGCGGCGGAGAATCCGGCGTTGCGGTCGGGGGTCCACTGCATCGGCGTACGGACCGAGTCCCGGTCCTCCAGCCAGATGTTGTCGCCCATGCCGATCTCGTCGCCGTAGTACATGACGGGTGATCCCGGCATGCTCAGCAGCAGCGCGGTGAACAGCTCGATCTGGTCCCTGTCGTTCTCCAGCAGGGGCGCGAGCCGCCGCCGGATGCCGAGGTAGGCCCGCATCCGGGGGTCCTTGGCGTACTCGGCGTGCATGTAGTCGCGCTCCTCCTCGGTCACGGTCTCGAGCGTCAGCTCGTCGTGGTTACGGAGGAAGATGCCCCACTGGGCCGTCTCGGGCAGTTTTGGGGTCACCGACATGATTTCGGAGATCGGCTCGCGGCTCTGCCGCCGTACCGCCATGAAGATGCGCGGCATCAGCGGGAAGTGGAACGCCATGTGGCACTCGTCGCCGCCCTTGGTCGGGTCGCCGAAATACTCCACCACGTCGGCCGGCCAGCCGTTCGCCTCGGCGAGCAGCACCCGGTCGGGGTAGAGCCGGTCCACCTCGGACCGGATCCGCTTGAGGTAGTCGTGCGTCTCCGGCAGGCCGGCGCACGAGGTGCCCTCGCGTTCGAAGAGGTACGGCACGGCGTCCAGCCGGAAGCCGTCGACGCCGAGATCCAGCCAGAAGCGGAGGACCTCCAGCATCGCCTCCTGGACGGCTGGATTGTCATAGTTGAGGTCCGGCTGGTGGTGGAAGAACCGGTGCCAGTAGTACTGGCCGCGTACGGGGTCGTACGTCCAGTTGGACTCCTCGGCGCCGACGAAGACGATCGGGGCGTCCGCGTAGCGGGTCGGGTCGTCGGACCACACGTAGAAGTCGCCGTACGGCCCGTCGGGGTCCTGCCGGGACGCCTGGAACCACGGGTGCTTGTCGCTGGTGTGGTTCATGACGAGATCGGTGATGACGCGCAGGCCGCGCTCGTGGGCGGCCTCGATCGTCTTGACGAAGTCTCCGAGGTCGCCGAACTCCGGAAGGATCTTCAAATAGTCGGATATGTCGTATCCGCCGTCTCGCAGCGGGGACTCGTACAGCGGCAGCAGCCAGAGGCAGTCGACCCCCAGCCACTGGAGGTAGTCCATCTTCTCGATCAGCCCGCGCAGATCGCCGGTGCCGTCGCCGTTGGAGTCCTTGAACCCGCGGACCAGCACCTCATAGAAGACCGCCCGCTTGTACCACTGGGGGTCGGCCGGGGTCAGGTCGCCGGGGGAGGCCGGAACACGTTCCGGGCATGGCGAAGCAGCGTTCATATGGTCTCGCTCGAAGACTCGAAAGGGGGGAAGGCGCGTGGTCAGGCAGCACTCCGGCCTTGCACTCACGTCGCCTTGTTGGCGATTATTTGGGCAAAGCTAGCACCTCGAGAGACCCGACCGTAAAGGATTACACCTACTCAACCGGTAGTTTTTCCCTGCTTCCAGTTGATCACGTACGGTGTCACCCACGCGTCTGGTCGTCGGCGGTCGCGAGGACGCGGCGGTGCAGCCAGACCAGGGCCATCGCCCGGGTAGCCGCCGCCGACCACGAACGGCGTCGCGCACACGCCGTCGACCGCCTGGGCCTGCTCAACGACCGCGAGCGGGAGGTCGCCGTCGCGGTCGGACAGGGCTGGTCCAACGCCGAGATCGGATCAGCGCTCCACCTCAGCGTGCCCACGATCAAGACCCACGTCTCCGGCATTCTCACCAAGCTCGGCCTCAACAACCGCGTCCAGATCGCCCTGCTGGTCCACGACGCGGGCCTCCTCGACCAGAACGAGTGAGCGCATCACCGGCGAACGCGGTGTCTTTACCTGCTTCCGGTTGATTGCACACACTGTCACCCGTACACCCCCCACCGACACCGTCCGCGCTACTCTTCGTGTGCGACACGACACAACTGGAGGGAACTCCGAGGGAGGGAGCCGGCCATCGGGGTCAAGAGGTAACCGAAGAGCAGGGGCGAATCCTGTTCAGCCGTGCCGTGCAGGAGGCGCTGGGCATCTCCGGGGATGAGTTCCTCGCGCGCTACGACTGTGGCAGGCCGAGCCCATGTAGTTGCTCTACCCGGGTCTTGGCGGTCCTGCCATAGTCCTCGGTGATCGCGACGGCTCGGTGCTGGAGTTCCGCGAAGGCGCTCAGGTCCTCCTTGGAGAGGCCGGGCAGAGTGTAGTGATAGATCGGGGTCGGCGGCCGGTCGTAGTCGGCGAATAGGAACGGCAGCCCCACGGCGACGTCGTTGTGCAGCTCTTTCACAGAATGGGCGGATATGCCGCCCGCGACGCCATCCACCGTGGCGATCCACACCGTGCCCGCCTTGGTGACATGAACGTCAACGCCGTCTCGGACGGTCGCGCTGGCAAGGCGCTCGAAAGTCACTTTAAGCTTCCGGACCTGATCAGCCGCTTCAACGTACCCATCACCCGCCGGCCCCTCGATGTAGCCGACGTCGGGATCGCTTACGCCCAAGGTCAGGACGGAGAATGCCCCCTCCAGGCCGACATGAGCGTGGGTCCGCAGCGGAAGGACCTGGACCGTGATGTTCGGCCGCTTCATGGCCTGGATGACGTCGTCAAGCTGACGGCCCATCACCGCTGCCCCGCCCACGAACCGCCGATCGCCATGACCAGCCGAAACCCGAAGAAATCCTGGCCGACCCGCTGGCCTGGGAAGACGCCGCATGACCCTCAGCTCAAAGAGCGAAAGTCGAGCTTGGGGCTGACGGAGTAGCACAGGCGGTACTCGTCGCTCCGTGGGTGAGTCGTGCCTCGTAGAGGCCCTTACCCGCCCCAGCTTTTACCCCTTGCCGCGGCCGGTGTCCTCGCTATACGATGAATCACGGAATGATAGGTTGATTCAATCTCATGTGGGAGGGGCGAGCCGGATGACGACCGTGGGTGCGCGGGTGGAAAATGCCTTGGCTGCGTCGAGGTTGAGCCAGCGTGCGCTTGCCCAGGTGACGGGCATCTCGCAGTCGACCTTGTCACGGATCATCTCGGGGGATCGAGCGGCGAAGCTCCCGGAGTTGGCGGCCATCGCCTGGGCGACCGGGCACACGGTCGCGGAACTGAGCGGGGGCAGTGCGGTCGCCGAGCGCGTGCAGAGCGCGGCTCGGGCAACTCATGGGGCGGACATGCAACAGATGCGCGAGGTGCTGCTTCACTACCTGGAGCTGGACGCGTACCTTGACGACCAAGGCATTCCCGCAGCATGAGCGACGGCGGCGAGGATGGGCCGGGCAAAAGCGCGAGCGCGGAATCTGAGGCGAGGGCGAAGGCGGAGCAGTTTCGCCACGACCAGCACCTGGGCACCCAGCCCCTGGCGGACCTGGTTGCGCTGATCGAGCAGACGACTGGCATCGATGTGGCCGTGCTCGATGTCGGACCAGGTGAGCACGGCCTGACCATGCGCGACCCCGCGCGGGGCGCGGTTTTCATCGCGGTCGCCCGCACCGCACATCCCATGCGGCAACGCAGCACGCTGGCGCATGAGCTGGCGCACGTGCTGTTCGAGGACTGGAACGGGCCCGAGGTGCCCGCGACCGACACGCGCAGCCCGCAGGAGATTCGGGCCGACGCGTTCGCGCGTCATCTCCTCGTTCCGCTCGACGGTCTGCGGGAGCTTCTCGGCAACCGGCTGGCCGTTGTCGGCCACGCCACCTTGTCGCAGGTGGTGCAGCGCTTTGTCGTTTCACCGTCGATCGCGGCCATTGCGTTGCACCAGGCCGGCTATATCGGCGAGGGCACCAAAGACGCCTGGTTCTCACTCACGACCTCAATGCTGGCGGCCCGGTTCGGGTGGGCCGACCAGTATGAGGCTCTGCGCAACGAGTCCAACCAGCGGCGTGCTCCGCAACGCCTACTGACCCGCGCCATCGACGGATACCTCAACCATGTGGTGTCCGCCCAGACCATCGCCACCTTGCGCGGCAGGGACGTCCGGGCCATCGAGACCGAGCTCACCGACGCGGGTATCGAGCCGGGGCCGCTCTCGATCGCCTGGGCCGACCCAGCCGGCTTGCCGGCGGTCAGCGTAGATCTCGACGATCTCGACGACCCCATGGACGCTGCGCAGAGCGCGCCGGAGGGGCCAGCCGAGTGAGCGTGCGCCCCATTATCGATGCCGGCCCGGCTTTGAACTTCTTCTCCATCAACAAGGAACGCCTCCTGCTCGCTACCCTCGGCCCGATCAGCACCCCGGAAACCGTCGAGCAGGAAGTGCTCCGCAAGGCAGCTACCGACCCCCGGTTCTACGCCGCCGAACGGGTCTGGAAGAGGCTGCCGCCGCGCCTGCTGCAGATCCTCTCCGACGACGTCACCCCGGAGCTCGCCGCGGTCGTCCACCGGCTCACTGGCCTGCCGATGATCGACCGCACCCGGAAGGCCAAGGACCTCGGCGAGATCATGGTCATAGCCCACGCCGTCGTCGCGGCCGAAAGTGGGCAGGCCGTGACGGTACTCATTGATGACGGCTACGGCGCTCGCCTCGCCAGCTCCGAGATCCGCCGACTCGACCGGCTCCGCAGCCAAGGGCGCCCCATTGGCTCGATCCGGCTTGCCAGCACCCATACCGTGCTCGAACGCGCCGCCGGTGGACAATACCTCCCGGACCGTGAGGCGATGTGCGAGGTCTACACTCGACTGCGTCGCTGCGACGACGGCCTCCCGCCCATCGGAACGACCCGCTTACTCGCCCGTGACCTTTGGACCTGAAGACCCGGCACAGTAGGGGAGGGTGGCGGCGAAGCCGGCGGCCTGGGACCCCGGTGAGCAGTGGGTGCAAGCCGGGTGCTTCGGCGATCAGAGGTCGAACTCACCCTAAACTCACCCTGCTTCGCACCGGCGATGAACGCGCTCCACTCACCGGGTGTGAAGGCCAGCACCGGGCTTGAACGATCCTTGCTGTCCCGGACGGCGGCTTGCCTGAGCCCCTCATGGGCGAACTGCTGTCGAGCACAACCAACGGCAGCGCTTGTGCTGTTCTCGCTCAGATCATTCACGCCATGCGTCTCACCGGAACGCCGCGCTAACGGAAGAACATCGTCAATGAACGGGAGCGGCCGTCCTTATCGGACTCCAGGAATCGGGAGCATCACTAACAGTTACTCTAAGTGGCCCAGGGGGGAGTGAGGTCGGCGAGGAGGTCCTCGTAGTCGGTCAGCCAGGAGCCGAAGACCACCAGGGAGCGGAGCCAGAACCGGGAGTTCCACGAACCGAAGGCGGTGAGCGCGTCGGGTCCGCCGGAGACGACCTCGAGCATCTGGGGTGACAGCAGGCCGGGGATCGAGGCCGCCTTCGCCAGCATGCGGTGGTTCCACTCCCGGGCGGCCGGGCCGTTCGAGCGCAGCGGCACCCGGCGGTGCGGCAGCGCGCCGTTGGTCGACGGCAGCGTGGCCACCCGCGGGTTGGCCGCCCGCAGGATCTCCCGGTAGAACCGGCCGCCCTCCTTCCGATCCACCGGCACGGACAGCGCCGCGTCGAAGAAGTCCGGATGCAGGAACGGGAAGACCGGCGTGACCTCCGGGCCGACGAGATTGACCGGGGAGCGGGCGATGCCCCGGGCCGTCCGGGTGTGGAGGACGCTCAGCGGCAGCTCGGACCGATGCCCGTGCAGCATCGACGTGGCGGCGGCGAACGCCGTACGGACCCGGTCGTCCATCCAGGTGAGGGCGGCCTCGCCGAGCACGGGCAGGTGCGCCTCACTGGTCGTGAGGGCGGTGAGCAGTGCCTCGCGCCGCGACGTGCCGGTTCCGGCGCCCACGGCGTCGGCGGTGATGAGGAAGTTCTTCATCAGCGGCCCGCCGGCCAGGCCGTCGATCACGGGCCGCCCGCCCGCGTGGACCTCGCGGGCGAAGGGGGAGTACCACGCGTGGTGGCTGGTCAGGTATTCGAGCCGCCGCGCCGCCCAAAGCGCCTCTTGCGGGTATTTTTCCGGATATTGCGGCACGATCCGGTGGGGGATGCCCAGCTCTCTCGTGATGTAGCGGGCGAAGTCGATGTCGTTGTCGAGTCCGTCGTCCGGGCTGGTCGTCCACGATTCGATGTCAATTCCTCCCGCCGCCCCGCCCCGGTCCATCTTCGCGGCCACCGCGACGCTCGCCAGCAGCCGCGAGTCGTATCCGCCGCTCACCGGCACCAGCACCCGGTCGTACGGCTTGAGCGCCTCATGCAGCAGCGCGACCAGGTCGTCCCCGGACAGCTTGCGGTCGACCTGCTCCTCCCGCACCCACCGGGGAGCCCGCCGGTCGATCCGCAGCCGCCGCCCGGCCCGCGACCACGTCAGCGCGGTCGCCCCCGGAAGCCGCCTGACCTGGCGGTACGGCGTGTCCTCCAGCAGCGGATAGGTCAGCTTGAGAATGGCCGCCCAGGCGTCCCAGTTCACCTCGTACGGCCGACGGGCCAGCGCGAGCAGCGGCTCGATCAGCCCGGAGAAGTAGACGGTGTCCCCGTCGCGCAGGTAATAGACGTCGACCAGCCCGAACCCGCCCGTGTGCAGGGTCACCCCGTCCGGTTCGTCGATCAGTCCCGGGGCCTCGTAGTCCTCCGCGACCGACAGCCAGTCGCCCCCGACACGTCGCACCGGCCGACGGTCGCCCCAGGCGAAGGCTGCCGCCCCCGGCTC
Source organism: Sphaerimonospora cavernae (assembly GCF_042435035.1). Lineage (NCBI taxonomy): Bacteria > Bacillati > Actinomycetota > Actinomycetes > Streptosporangiales > Streptosporangiaceae > Sphaerimonospora > Sphaerimonospora cavernae. The sequence goes on along the minus strand of NZ_JBHMQT010000021.1, from coordinate 120,444 downwards.
GGCCTGGTCGTACGGCACGAGCGGGTGAGAGCTGAGCAGCGCGGCCTCTGTCCCGGAATGCACCGTCTGGACGGCTGGCCCGGACCGGGCCAGCAGGTCGAGCCTGGCCTGGTCGAACGGCCCGACAGCTCCGCAGACGTACGGCCTTGCCGCGAACCGCGGCCACTCACCCTTGCGCACCTTTGCCCTCCCTGAACCCCCGCCGAGTCTAGGGGCACCGAGTTTGGATTGCCCCGGTTCGAGGCCCGCTCGCCCGCCCGTGTGCCGGTCGATAGGGCTGATCGCGCCGATGGCCTCGGTCACGGCTTCCTCACCACCGCAGCGCGCGACGATGTCGGCGCGGATCTCGCTCCACGTGGCCAAGCCGGTCACGGTGCCTTTCCTACCAGCTCAGACTTCCCAGAGGGCGCTGACGGGGACAGCGTGCAGTGAGACGGCACAGATCGAGGCCCCTGCCTGAGGACATGCGCGAACCGCATAGCGCCAGGTCAGCATGCTGATGAAAAGTGATCAGCGGAAGGCTGGACGGCGACATCGTGGAACAACGGTCGCATGATCGGTGGAACGTTGGTCGCTGGAATGCCGGCCCGTTGGTCGCTTGATCGTGCGGCTGCCGAGTGTGGTGCCGTACAGAGGGCGAACTGCAAGATCATGGATGGTGTCTATGCAGGTGGAGTGGTGTGCCTGCGAGTTTCTGCGAGATCACGGAGGTTGTAAGGGCTGGTCGGAGGGGATCTTTGCGAGAAATCGCAAGATCACGGGGAGGGATTCGGGGGGTGGGGAGGGGTGGGTGCTTCGTGGGGGCGATCAGGGAGTTCTGCGAATATTGTGACTCTCGTCCTGTCCTCCCTTCGGCCTGGAGTTGCCCCGATGACCGAGCGAAGCGAGTTGGCGTCCCTTCAGGAGGCGTTGGCGCGAGCCGTCGAGCAGGCGGCCGGAGCGGCCGAGCTGACCCGGCTGATCACCGACTACCGGCGGCGGCTCGACGAGGTGGCCGCTTCCGAGGCCGAGGCGCTGACGAGGATGCGGGAGGCCGAGGCCCGCCTCAAGGTGGTCGAACGGCAGAACGCCAAGCTCGCCAAGAGCCTGGCCGAGCAGCGCTACCAGACCGAGGTCGCCAACTGGAAGCTCGCCTCGATGCAGGAGAGCCGCTGGACCAAGCTCGGCGACGCCCTGCACACCAAGAATCCCGGCACGGTCGCCAAGACACTCAAGGCACCGGTGAAGAAGCGTCCGGCGCCCAAGCGTGTCGACTTCAAACCGGAGATCCCGGCGGTGCCCGAGCCTGCGGTGGTCAAGGCGGTCCCAGATCCGAAGGCGCCCGGGGTCTCCACCCCGATCGCCGAGGGATTCGCTGTGCCGAAGGGGCCGCTGGTCAGGCCCTATCTGACGGTGGCCGCGATCATCGGCAGACAGACCGAGGCGCTGCTGCGCTACGAATGGCGCCTGGTGACCAACTTCGGCCAGGACAACTGGGAGGCGATGCTCGACCAGCAGCGGCCGCACGTGCTGTTCGTCGAGTCCGTACGGCCCGGCCCCCGTCAGGGCAACGGCGGCAGGTGGCTGGAGGCGCTGGCGGGGGAGTCGCGGGCGCTGCGCGACCTGGTCGCCGCCTGCCGCAAGCGCGGCGTCAAAACCGTCTTCTGGCACTCGGGCGGATCGGTCTCGCGGGCGTTCCCCGCGGCCGAGCACTTCGAGTACGTGCTGACCACCTCCGAGGCCCGGGCCCGCGAGTGGCGGGCCGCGCTGCGGCACGACCGGGTGGGCATCCTCACGCACGCGATCCAGCCGCGCGTGCACAACCCGATCCCCGCGGTCGGCGGCCGCTCCGGGGATGTGGTGACGCTCGGCACGGTCGCCGCGCCCCCAGCGGCCTCCTGGGTGGTGCTGGCCGGACAGGACGACGCCGACGAGACGTCCTACGACGACGTGCTGACGGCCTACCGGCGGCCTGCGCTGGTGGTCGCGGGCCCCGACGCCGACCCCAGGGCGATCGCCGAGGTCGCCGCCTGCGGGACGCCGGTGCTCCAGGTGCGGGCGGGCGCCCGTGGCGAGGAGATCGCCGCGGCCGCCGAGGTGTTGCTGGCCGATCCCGCCCGGCTGGCCCGTGAGGCGCACCTGGCGTGGCGGGCCCGCACGAGCGCGACCCCGCTGTTCGACCCGATCCTGGACACTCTCGGTGTGCCGAGCGTGCGCAACAACGCCGTGATCACCGCGATCACCGCCGTCGCGAGCCGGGCCGAGCTCGATCACCTCCTCGCTCAGGTCGCCCGTCAGCGCCGCCGGCCGGGACAGCTCGTCATCGTCGCCGGCGGCCTCGACGCCTCCCCGGTCGAGAAGGCCGCCCGCGAAGCGCTCTCGAACCCGCCCGCCGACACGGCGCCGCAGGCCGAGCCCGACCTCGTGATCCGCGTCGCGGACGGGCCCGTCACCCTCGGCGCCGGTCTCGACCGGGCGCTGCGGCTCGCCGACGGCGACTACGTGGCGGTCCTCGATCCCCGCGACGTGTACGGCGAGCACTATCTGGCCGACCTGGTCCGGCATTTCGCTTCGACCGAGGCCGAGGTGCTCGGGAAGGCCGCGTTCTACGCCCACCTGCCGGAGGCGGGCGCCACGCTGCTGCGCCAGCCGGAGGCCGAGCACCGTTTCCTGCCCGAGGTGGCCGGGGGGACGCTGCTGGCCCGCCGCCAGATCCTCACCGAACTGGGGCTGGCCGACGTCTCCGAGGAGTGGGGCGAGGTCTTCATGCGGCAGTGCCGCACCGACGGCATCGGCGTCTACTCGGCCGATCGGTACTCCTACGTCTGTGTACGCGACTCCGCCGAAAGCAGGCTGCTCCGCTCGGCTCACCTGGAGGGATACGTGCCCGCCGAGCCGCTCGCACTGATCTGAACCGATGCGCCCGGACCTGCCCTAGGCTGCCGGGATGACGCCCGTCCGGCTCGCGGAACTCCTCGGTGAGCTTCTCGGCCTGCCGCCGAGAGAGCCGCCGGTGCCGTACGGATCCTGGGAGCGCGAGGCCGTGTACGCCTCGCCGATCGCCCTGCGCGGTGCTCGGCAGGCCCGGGAGGTCGCGGAGGAGCTGGCGGTAGGGCTCCGCGCCCATGACGGCGTCGCCGGTGTACGGGTGCGGCCCGATGGTCTCCTCCTGATAGCCGTTACCTGCCCCGGCGAGATGGTGCGGGAGATCGTGCGGGCGAACGGCATGCCCCGGTGGGCGGCGGTGACCGAGCCCGGCCGCGCGGCTCCGGATTTCCCCCGGACCTGGGAGAATCCGGGCTTCGTCGTCAGGTACGCGCATGTGCGGGCCGTCGCCGTACGGCGCTGGGCGCGGGATCTGGGCGTGCCGGAGACGGGGCTGCGGCCCGAGGCGCTGGACGATCCGTACGATCGGGCGGTGCTCCGGCTGCTCGCCGAACTGCCCAGCCGGGCGGCGAGCCGCGCGCCCTCCTGGGAGACGTACGCCGAGCACCTCGCGCTCGCCTTCCACGACGCCCACGAACACGCGCCGGCCGTGCCGCGGGCGGACCAGCCGGTGACGGCCGTCCATACCGCCCGTCTCTGGCTCGCCATGGCCGTGCGAACCGTGCTCTCCGGAGTGCTGTCGACCCCACTTCCCACCAGATTGTGAGCTTCTCGCAATTTTTTGGCCATTTCTTCTGCCGCAATCACCTGATTTCCGGATTTAATGTTGTCGTTGTCTCGCCAGTTGGTCAGCTGTCTCTCGTGGGTGGCGAGGTCGGATAGCCTCGTTCGGGTGAGTCGCTTCGCCCACGCCACCGCGTCAGATGACGGACAGGCGGCCCCCGCCGCCGTGACGCCGGAAGGCCCGCCGCACGCTCCCGCCGACCTCAACGCGCTCGACCCGGCGATCTGGCCCCGAACGTCCGGCCGGATCGACGGCGCCGTCGCGCTCGGCGGCGTCGACGTCCGGGAACTGGTGAAAGACCACGGCACGCCGCTCTACGTCGTCGACGAGGAAGATTTCCGCTCCCGCTGCCGCGACTACCGGTCCGCCTTCCACGACGGCGAGGTCCACTACGCCGGCAAGGCGTTCCTGTGCCGTGAGGTCGCCCGCTGGGTCGACCAGGAAGGGCTCGGCCTCGACGTGTGCAGCGCGGGCGAGCTCGCGGTCGCGCTCAGCGTCGGGTTCCCGCCCGAGCGGATCACGATGCACGGCAACAACAAGTCGGTCGCCGAGCTGGAGAAGGCGGTCGAGGTCGGCGTCGGCCACATCGTGGTCGACTCGTTCGAGGAGATAGCCCGGCTCGGACAACTCGCCGAGCGGTACGGCGTCCGTCCCAAGGTCATGATCAGGGTGACCGTGGGGGTGGAGGCGCACACCCACGAGTTCATCGCCACCGCCCACGACGACCAGAAGTTCGGCCTGTCGCTGAACAGCGGCGCCGCGGCGGAGGCCGTACGGCGCATCCTCGGGCTGCCGAGCCTCGAACTGGTCGGCCTGCACTCCCACATCGGATCGCAGATCACTGACACGGCCGGATTCGAGGTGGCGGCCCGCCGCCTCGCCGGCCTGCTCGTGGAGATCAAGGACGAGCACGGTGTGATCCTCCCCGAGCTGGACCTCGGCGGCGGCTACGGCATCCCGTACGTGGCGGGGGACGAGGCACCGGACATCAAGGTCATCGCGGACAGTCTCCACGAGATCGTCACCAAGGTGTGCGGGGCGGCCGGCCTGCCCGTACCGCGACTCACCGTCGAACCCGGCCGCTCGATCGCGGGACTCGCGGGCGTGACGGTCTACGAGGTCGGTACCGTCAAGGACGTGGAGGGCCTGCGGACCTACGTGAGCGTCGACGGCGGAATGAGCGACAATATCCGCACCGCGCTGTACGGCGCGCAGTACACGGCGGCCCTGGCCTCCCGGGAGAGCCGGGCCGAGCCCATGCTGTCGCGTCTGGTCGGCAAGCACTGCGAGAGCGGCGACATGGTGATCCGTGACCTGTGGCTGCCGGGTGATCTGACGCCCGGCGACCTGATCGCGGTGGCGGGCACCGGCGCCTACTGCCGCTCTCTGGCCAACAACTACAACTACCTGCCCAAGCCCGCCGTGGTCGCGGTGTCAGCGGGCCGCTCGCGGGTTATCGTGCGCCGGGAGACCGAGGACGACCTGCTGCGGGGCCAGCTGTGAGCATCAGCCGGGGAAATCGGCGGTGGGCGAAGCGAGGAGGACTCGTGGGTCGAGTCGAGGAGGGCTCGTGAGTAACGCTGGCGGTAAACCGGCGCTCAAAGTGGCGTTGCTGGGCTGCGGTGTCGTCGGATCGCAGGTCGTGCGCCTGCTGCGAGAGCAGGCCGATGACCTGGCCGCCCGGGTCGGCGCGCCCCTGGAGTTGGCCGGCGTGGCCGTGCGGAGGCTCGGACGCAAACGCGACACGGAGGTTGATCCCGCGCTGCTCACGACGGACGCCGAGGCCCTCGTCACCCGTGACGACGTGGACATCGTCGTCGAGGTGATCGGTGGCATCGAGCCTGCCAGGTCGCTGATCCTCGCCGCGATGGCGCGCGGCAAGTCCGTGGTGACCGCCAACAAGGCTCTGCTGGCCGAGGACGGCGCGACCATCCACGGTGCGGCCCGGGACAACGGCGCGGACCTCTACTTCGAGGCGAGCGTGGCCGGTGCGATCCCGCTGCTGCGTCCGCTGCGCGAGTCGCTGGCCGGCGACCGGGTACGCCGCGTGCTCGGCATCGTCAACGGCACCACCAACTACATCCTCGACAGGATGGACTCCTCGGGCGCGTCGTTCACCGAAGCGCTGGAGGAGGCGCAGGCGCTGGGGTACGCCGAGGCGGACCCGACCGCCGACGTGGAGGGCTTCGACGCCGCGGCCAAGGCCGCGATCCTCGCCGGGATCGCCTTCCACAGCAGGGTCACCGCCGCCGACGTCCACCGTGAGGGCATCACGGAGATCACCGCGGCGGACGTCGACTCCGCCAGAGGCATGGGTTATGTGATCAAGCTGCTGGCCATCTGCGCCCGCTCCGACGACGGGCGGTCGATCGGCGTCCGGGTGCATCCCGCGATGATTCCGAGGTCGCACCCGCTGGCCGGGGTCCGGGAGGCGTACAACGCGGTGTTCGTCGAGGCCGAGTCGGCCGGGCGGCTGATGTTCTACGGCGCGGGCGCGGGCGGTGCGCCCACGGCCTCGGCGGTCCTCGGGGACATCGTCGCGGTGGCGCGCAACCGGCTCGCCGGCACCCGCGGACCGGAGGAGTCGACCTACGCCGACCTGAAGGTCCACCCGATGGGCGACACGGTCACCCGCTACCACATCTCGGTCGACGTGGCGGACAAGCCCGGCGTGCTCGCCCGGGTCGCGGACATCTTCGCCAAGCACGACGTGTCCATCCAGACGGTCCTGCAGGACGGGCGCGGCGACGACGCGCAGCTCGTCCTGGTCACCCACCGGGCGAGCGACGCCGCCCTGTCGGCCACGATCGAGGAGCTGCGCGACCTCGACATCGTGCGTGCGGTGGCGAGTGTCATGCGCGTCGAGGGTGACGAAACACCCTGACACTCCCTAACCCGACATAAGTGTCGATTTCCCTGTTAGGGGAATGGTCGCATGGACGGAAATTTAAGTAATGTCCTGTCCATGCGACCGATTGCCAAGAGACTCGTGTCGGCCTGTCTTGTCGCGGTGGCCCTGGTCGCGGGAGTCCGGCCTGCCGATGCCCTGGCCCAGGCCACCGCGAAGACGGTCGTGGTCCTCACGTTCGACGACACCACGGCCGATCACGCGACGGCGGCCGGGATGCTGAACAGGAGGGGCCTGCAGGGCACCTTCTACGTCAACAGCTCCCGGCTCGGCAAGCGGGGTTATCTGACCGTCGAGGACCTGCGGTTCATGGCGAAATCGGGTCACGAGATCGGTGGGCACACCCTCGGCCACGTCCACCTGCGCCGCGAAACCGAGGCCGAGCGCCGGCGGCAGATCTGCGACGACAGACAGGCGCTGCTGTCCCTCGGGTTCAAGGTGCGGTCGTTCGCCTATCCCTTCGGTGAGTTCGACGAGTCGATCAAGCAGCTGGCCATGCGATGCGGCTACACGACCGCCCGCGGCGTCACCGGCCTCCACCGTCCGGACGCCTGCCGGTCGTGTCCGTACACCGAGAAGATCCCGCCGGCGGACCTCGCCGCCGTTCGGGCCACGTCGCAGAACGGCATACCGCGTACGGCGCGCAACCTGGCGGACTTCGTCACCCGCGCCCAGCGGAACGGCGGCGGGCTCGTCATCTTCGTCTTCCACAGGATCAACGACGACAGGCGGAACGCCTACGCGACGAGCCCGCGGGAACTGTCCCGCTTCCTGGACTGGGTCGCCGGGCAGCGGAAGGCGAAGCGCGTCGTCGTGAAGCCGCTGGGAGACGTGGTCGGAGGACGGGTCTGGCCGGTCCCCGATGACATGTGACGTCCGGCATCCCTTCACCGGATGCCGCTGTTGGCGGGGATCCACCGGAGAAAATGTCACGGGATGATTCGTTTCGGTAACAACGACACCGATTGCGGTTGATCTAAGCCGAAGTGTTTCCTTAGCCTGCCGGGATGGTCACTCTTGCGGGGGAGGGGTCGGCGGCCGTCCGTCACGGTTCCCATCGGCGCAGCCGGCCGGGGGATCGGGAGCCGGACGGGAAGCGCGGTCGGCGACGGCTCCCAAGATGGACCCCGGTGGCCGCCGGGGCCGTGGCCACCGGCGTGGCGATCTCCGGGACGTCCGCGTCGCTGTCCGGTGACGAACTGGCGACGTACAGCGCGGTGACCCGCTCGCTGAGCGGGCTCTGGCTGCTCGTGCAGAACATCGATGGGCATTTCCTGCCCTACTACCTGTTCATGCACTTCTGGGCGCTGCTGAGCGACGCGGAGTGGTGGCTGCGGCTGCCTTCGGCGCTCGCCTTGGGCGTCGCGGCCGGATTCCTGGCCGATCTCGGGCGCCGGCTGTACAGCGCGCGTGCCGGGCTGCTCGGCGCCGCGCTGTTCGCTGTGCTGCCCTCGGTGTCGTACCACGGCGCGAACGCCCGGCCGTACGCCTTCGCCGCGGCGGCCGCGGTGATCTCCGCATGGGCGCTGCACCGGCTGGTCGAGGCGCCGACCGCCCGGAGGGCCTGCTGGTACGCGGGCGGCGTGGCCCTGCTCGGATGCACGCACCTGTTCTCGGTGCTGGTGCTCCCGGCGCAGCTTCTGGCCACGGCCTGGCTGCTGCCGCGCCGCGAGATCCTGACCAGGGCGCTGCCCGCGATGGCCGCCGGGTGCCTGCCCGTGGCGGTCCTCGGACTGATCGGGTGGGGTGAGCGCCACGCCATCAGCTGGATCAAGCCGCACGGCCCCGACGTGCTGCTCAAGTTCCCGAAGATGGTGACGGGATCGCCCACCCTGGGTCCGGCGTTGTTCGCGGTCGCCGTGGTCGGCGTCGTGATCCTGCTGCGACGCCCCGCCGACCGGGCCGACCGGACTGGCCGGGCCTGGGGGGCGCTGCTGGGCGGCTGGCTCGTGTTCCCGCCAGTTCTCCTGCTGCTCGTCTCGGCGGTGCTCACGCCGGCGTACGTGGACCGGTACCTTTTCGTGGCCGCGCCCGCGCTGGCCCTTACAGCGGGAGTCACGCTGGCCGCCGGCTACGACCTGCTGCGTTCCGGAGTCCTGATCCCCAGGCTCACCGCATGGGGAGCCGTGCTGATCGCCGCGGTACTGGGCATGCCGGATCAGATCGACTACCGGCAGCAGAACGGCCACTACGACGATTTCCCCGGAGCGGTGCGGGTCGTCCAGTCGAAGGCGCGGCAGCGTGACGCGATCCTGTACGGCCAGAGCTGGTTGCGTACCGGATTCGGTTACTACGGCCGGGGCGTTCTCCCTGATGACGTCATGCGGGTGGGTACGGGCCCGGGCACGGCCTTCGAATATCCGGAACGTTCCGACGTCGCCGCCGCGCTGAAGGGCCGCACCCGGGTCTGGATCGTCTGGCGCGGCACCAAGCAGTCCGGCCTCACAGGGTCGAAGTTTCCCGAGGTCACGGCGGTGCGGACGGCCGGATTCCGGCTCTCCTCCGCGTGGCACTCCGCGGAGCTTCCCGGCCTGACGGTGGCCCTGTTCTCCCGGACTGTTCCAAACCCGTGACGCTCTCCCGGAATCGGAGAGAACGAGGAAGCCATCCTGAACGGTTGCTGACAACGGAGTTAACCGCTTTGATCTGACAAGGGTCCGCCACGACTCGAATGATCTTTGTGGGCGCGGGAGGTGCGGTGACGACGGACATCTGCTCGCCGGTGGGGTTCACCCGATCTCCGGCCGAGGGAACCGTTGAGCTGTCCTGGAACGCCGGGCAATGGAGCGCCGACGGATTCTTGGAGCGCTCCCCGAAGGGCACGGAAGGAGTGGAGCGCTCCGCCGGGCGGTCGCCGGGCCACCGGGTGACCAGGGAGGAGATCGACGCGCTCCGGCCGCTGCGCGGGCTGCGGGTCCAGTGGCCCGCCACGCCCACCCGCCAGGTGGAGGAGGCGCTGGCGGCCGTCACCGACCTCGCCGCCGCGGGAGTGCCGCTCACCTCCGGCCCGCCGCCACCCTGGGTCCGCCGGGCCGATCCCGTCCTGGCCGACCTGGTCGCCAACTGGACCCCGGAGCCGGACGAGGACACGCCGGACTCGGTCGGCGACCTGCGCAGGGAGGAGCACAGCGTGCGGCTGCGACGGCACGCGCTGCGCGCGAGGGGCATCGGCCGTACGGCGCCGACGGTGACGGTGGTCATGGCGACGCGCCGGCCGCACCTGCTGGACGCCGCGCTGCGGCAGATCGCCCGCCAGCGCGGAGCGGACCTCGAGGTGATCGTCGCCTCGCACGGTTTCTCCGCCGCGCTCGCCGAAAGGGCGGTGGCGGACTTCCCCTGGCCCGTCATCGTGCTGGAGTCGGACCGGGCCACGCCGTTCGGGGAGGTGCTCAATCTGGCGGCGTCCCACGCGACGACCGACACCATCCTCAAGTGGGACGACGACGATTGGTACGGCCCCGAGCACATCGCCGATCTCCTGCTCGCCAAGGCGTACTCCGGCGCCGACGTGGTGGGCACCGCCCAGGAGTTCTTCTACCTGGAGCCGCTCGGCGTCACGGTCCGGCGGACCGACTACGGCAGCGAGAGGTGGACCGATCACGTCGCCGGGGGCACGATCATGATCGGCAGAGAGCTCTTCCGGGAGGTCGGCGGTTTCGGACCGTACCCCCGGGGTGAGGACGCCCACCTGCTGCGCGCGGTCGTCGCCCGGGGCGGGCGGATCTACCGCACGCATGGGCTCGGGTACGTCCTGCGGCGCTCGCTGAGCGGCGAGAACACCTGGCAGCGGCCACTTGCGCACTTCCTGAGAGTTTCGGGCAAACAGTGGCGAGGCTTCCGGCCCAGTGTGATCCTGGGGGACGGCCAGGTTGCGGGGGACGGCGAGAGCGTGGAGGCGGGATGACGCCGCGAATCCGGGGAAACGACTACACCGTCCTCGACCCGCCCGCCGTGGGATCGTCATGGACGCCACGGCTCCGGGTGAGCCTCGTGGTGCCGGCCTATGCCGCGCAGTCCAAGCTCGACCTCACGCTGGCGGGTCTCGCCGTCCAGACATATCCGGCGGACCTGATCGAGGTCATCGTCGTCGACAACGGCAGCGAGCCGCCGCTGAGCCTGCCGGACATCCGGCCGGAGAACACCCGCCTGCTGGTCTGCCCGACCCCGGGCCGCGCCGCGGCGCGGAACATGGGGTTGGCCGCGGCCACCGGCGACGTCATCCACTGGATGGACTCCGACATCGTGCCGGAGCGGGAAGAGGTGGAGGCGCACATGCGCTGGCACCACCTCGCGCCCTACCTGTCTGTCACGTCCTATCTGCGCTTCACCACCGCGCCGCTTCCCGACGCGAAGGAGGTGGCCGAGGCCGAGGACCTCGCGAAGTTCTTCGAGCCGACCGAGCCGCACGCGTGGATCCAAGACCTGGTCGACCGGACGGACGGGCTGACCCGCACCCGCCGGGCGTTCAGCATCCATATCGGCGGGGCCACCTCGGTCGGGGCGCGGCTGTTCGAACGGGCCGGACCCATGGACCCCGACATGGTCCTCGGCCAGGACACGGAGATGGGATACCGCCTGGCTCAGGCCGGGGCGGTGTTCATCCCCGATCCCGAGGCGCGGGCCTATCACCTGGGCCCGTCGATGCGGATGCGGGACGCCGTGTCGATCAGCCGGGTCAGCCACCCGCTCGTGGCCGACCGCGTCCCCGTCTACCGGTGGCTGCGCAAACACCCCACCCGGCAGTGGAAGGTTCCCCTGCTGGAGGTGGTGGTCGACGCCGCCGGCGCATCGTGTGACGACGTCATGGCGACCGTGGACGCGGTCCTGGCCGGCACGCTGACCGATCTGTCGGTGCTCGTGACCGGTCCGTGGGACGAGATCAGGCCGGAGCAGCGCGCACCGCTCACCGATCCCCATCTCGATCTCGTCCTGCTGCGTGCGCACTACGGCCACGAGAGCCGGGTCCGGCTGGTCTCCGGGCTCTCCGACAGCGTCGCGCCGTTCCGCCTGCGCCTGCCGCCGGGCTGGGCGCCCGGCGAGGACACCCTGTCCCAGATCCTGGCGCTGGCACAGGAACGGGACCTTGGGCTGGTCAGCATCCTGCTGGCCGAGGACCCGGAGGGCATCACCGCGGCCCGTCTGGAGTGCACCGAGGCGTTCGCCCGCGCTGCCCTGCTCGTCCCCCCGCACGAGGCGGACGGCGAGGGGGAGACCATGGCGCACGGTGACGGCGGTGACGGTGACGGCGGGGACGTCGACGCCTTCGTCGACGAGGTCTTCGGCACGTTCTGGGTCGACGGCGAGACGTACGGTTTCACCTCGGGGTCCGAGGCCGGACCGTTCCCGAGCGTCCGGGCCGCCTACCGGGCCCGGGTGCAGGCACAGGCCGAGGTCGAGCGGCTCACCAAGGAGGTCGAGCGGATCCGCGGCCAGGTCGCCAGGTGGCGCGAGGAGGCAGGCCGATGGCGCAGAACTGCCGTCGGCTACCGCCGGGAGGTCGGCACTCTCCGGCGGCAGGTCTCGACGCTCCGGCGCACCCAGGCCCGGCGTGGCCTGCGGAGCCTCAGACGAATCAAGGTCCTCGCCCGAGGCCTCACCCGCACGTTCAACGGCAGGAACCCCTAGATCCGACCTGAGTCACGAGCGGCGGAACAGGCCGCCGAGGCGCTGCCGCGGCCGCGATCGCTCGGGTGGAGTCACGGGCGGTTGAGCCACAGCCTGCTGAGTCACGGGCTGCTGCACAGGCCGAGACGCCGGGGGAGTCGCCGGGGCAGGCTGCCGTTGGGGCGCCGTGAGGAACTCCTTCTCCGCGGCGTGCCGGACGCCGTGGGTCTCCTCGATGACGGTGGAGAGATCTTCACCGGGGCGGGCGAGCAGGCGGGCCCGGGCGGCGGCCTCCGTCCGTTCGAGGGCGGCGGTGCGGCCGTCCGGCAGTTCGACGACCAGCAGGCCGAGACGCTCCTCCAGCATCGTCTTGGTCATCCGCTCCAGTTCGTCCGCGCCCGGAGGCGCGTCGATCGGCGTGGTGTAGCGGAAGGGCGCGGGAGCCGCGGTCGGCGCCGCCCGCTCGGCGAAGCGAACCCGCTGATCGTGGCGGAAGGCCTCCCGCACCAGGGCGAGATCGAACGCCCTGCTCCCCGGCGCCTGGCTCGCCCGGTCGGAAGGTCCCGGCCAGGGCCCCACAAGCGTGATGGCGATGTCGGTGAGCCCGGTATCGGTTCCGGTGAGGATCGCGTCGACGGACGTGCGGATCAGCGTCTCGTCCGCACCGGTCACGTCGAGCACGATCTCCACGTACGGCACCGGCCGCCGCCGGTCGCGCTCCTTGCGGAGATCCCGCCGCAGCGGCACCTTCTGCGCCAGATGGGTCTCGACCAGCCGGACGATCGCCTTGCCGTGCTCACCGCGCTGGGCCGGCAGCCCGAGATGCACGGCCCGCGCCGTCATGTCCGGCACGAACACCGCTCCGGCCTGGGCGAGCCGATAGGCGAACTCGGTGTCCTGGCCGCGCACGACCTCCGGGTCGAACCCGCGCACCTCGCGCAGCAGGGTACGGCGCAACGAGACGGTGGGCCCGGTGCAGACCTGGTAGGGATTGCGGCTGGCGCGCAGCCCGTCGAGGCGGCGGATCGTCTCCTCGGTCGAGCTCGACACGAGCGCCGCCGGATCGAACAGCGCTTCCGGCGTGCCGCGCCGCACCGCGTCGTACACCTGCTCGGGCGTCAGAGCGGGCTCCTCGGCGAACTTCTTGCCGCCGATCGTCACGAGATAGTCCGTGAGGTGGTGCCAGCGGAAGAGCGCCTCCAGGTGCTCCCGGCAGATCACCATGTCGGCGTCCAGGCGTTGGACGATCTCGCCCGTCGCGACCTCGATGCCCGCGTTCATCGCGTGTCCGGCCCCCCAGCCTCCGGGCGGGCCGGAGATGATCCGTGTGTTGTCCGGGCGGATCTCCGGGAGCCGCAGCGGCGGATCGCTGCCGTCGTCGACGACGATGACCTCGGTGAGGGAGGCGGGGTAGGTCTGCGCGGCGAGCGCGGCCAGCGTAAGGTCCAGACGGTGCTGCCGGCCGTGCGCGGGGATGACGACGCTGGCGGGCAGCGTCGGGACCCACTCCCCGACGGGCGGCGGGGCCAGCGGGGAATAGTCGTTGTGCCGGACCCTCGGCCTGACGTGGCCTCCCGTCACGATCGCCGCTCCTCACCTTGCGATACCTCGCGAGACCTTGCGATCTCCATCGGACGCCGTTCACACTAACCAAGCCGGCCGACGGTTTCGCGGGGCGAGCGTGGGAATCCCCTGAAAACGGCGATGCCCGCCCAGATGTCCACCAGTTGGACGGCGCATCCCGGACGTCAGGCGGATGGCCGTAGACTCGTTGCCCGATACCGCAGGTGACACGCGCATCGCGCGTGGGAGGAGCAAGCAATCATGACCAGGGCTTGGCGTGGCCTGATCGAGGAGTACCGCGACCGTCTGCCGGTCTCCACGACGACGCCAGTGGTGACCCTGCTCGAGGGCGGCACACCGCTCCTGCCCGCCAGGCGCGTGTCCGAGATCACCGGCTGCGATGTCCACCTCAAAATCGAGGGTCTCAACCCCACCGGCAGCTTCAAGGACCGCGGCATGACCGTGGCCATCAGCAAGGCCGTCGAAGAGGGCGCCAAGGCCGTCATCTGCGCCTCCACCGGGAACACCAGCGCCTCGGCCGCGGCATACGCCGTACGCGCCGGGCTGCGTTGCGCCGTCCTCGTGCCGCGCGGAAAGATCGCGATGGGCAAGCTCGCCCAGGCGCTCGTGCACGGCGCGAAGCTGCTGCAGGTGGAGGGATCGTTCGACGACTGCCTGGAGATGACCAGGAAGCTCGCGGAGAACTACCCGATCGCGCTGGTCAACTCCGTCAACCCGCACCGCCTCCAGGGGCAGAAGACCGCGGCGTTCGAGATCGTCGACGCGCTCGGCGACGCGCCGGACGTCCACTGCATCCCCGTCGGCAACGCGGGCAACATCTCGGCCTACTGGATGGGCTACAAGGAGTACGCCGACGACGGCCTGGCCACCAGGCGGCCGCGGATGCTGGGCTTCCAGGCCAGCGGCGCCGCCCCGCTGGTGTCCGGTGCCCCGGTGACCCACCCCCAGACGATCGCGACGGCCATCCGGATCGGCAACCCCGCCTCCTGGCGGCTCGCCGAGGCGGCCCGCGACGAGTCCGGCGGCGGCATCCAGGCCGTCACCGACCGGCAGATCGCCGCCGCGTACAGGTTGCTCGCGCAGGAGGAGGGCGTCTTCGTCGAGCTCGCCTCGGCCGCGAGCGTCGCCGGACTGCTGACGGCGCACGAGCAGGGTCTCCTCACGCCGGGAGAGCGCGTGGTCTGCACGGTGACGGGCAACGGACTCAAGGACCCTGACTGGGCCATCTCGGGTGCTCCGTCTCCGGTGACGATTCCCATCGACGCGTATGCCGCCGCCTCCGCGCTCGGCCTCGCCTGACATCTCCCGCTCGGTGCCCGGCGTTTCCCCACGTCTGCCCGGCGCCTCGTCGGCATGCCCCGACTACGAGACGCCGTTCGTCCATCCGAGATGAATGGAAACCATGAATGACGGATAGTCACGGCGTCGTGGTCCGGGTGCCGGCGACCAGCGCCAACCTCGGCCCCGGATTCGACAGCCTCGGCCTCGCACTCGACCTGTACGACGAGGTGGAGGCCGCCGTGCTCGACGCGGACGGCGCGCGGCTGCGGGACGTGCGGGTCGAGGTCGAGGGGGAGGGCGCGGGCACGGGTGAGCTGGACCGGGGCGAGAGCCACCTGATCGTCAAGACCATGCGGACCACGTTCGACCGCATGGGCGTCGCCCAGCCGTCCGGGATCCGGTTGCGCTGCCGCAACCGGATCCCGCACGCGCGCGGCCTCGGTTCGTCCTCGGCCGCGATCTGCGCCGGCGTCCTCGCCGCCCGTGCCCTCGTGCCCGCACTCGCCGACGGCGCGGCGGGAGCCGTACGGCCCCTGCCGGACGACGAGGTGTTCGCCCTGGCCACCGAGCTGGAGGGACATCCGGACAATGTGGCGCCCTGCCTGGCAGGCGGACTCACCATCGCCTGGACGGACCAGTCCGGAGCGTCGAGTATGGTGAAAGTGACTCCGCACGAGGATGTCCGCCCGGTCGTGTTGATCCCGGACTTCCGGTTGTCCACGGAAGAGGCGCGGGGGCTGCTGCCGAAGGACGTTCCACACGCGGATGCCGCGTTCAACGCGGGCCGCGCGGCATTGCTCGTAGCGGCGCTCACACAACGGCCGGAACCCGGCCTGCTGCTCGCCGGTACAGAAGACCGCCTCCATCAGGATCACCGTGCGTCGGCGATGCCGCGCACGGCGGAACTGGTACGCGGACTTCGTGCGGCCGGTGTGCCCGCTGTGGTCTCGGGGGCCGGTCCCACGGTTCTCGTTTTCATGACACGGGACACCAAGGATTTGATCGCGCCTAAAGTGGGTAATGACTGGCACATCCAGCCAATGAACGTCGACCCACGTGGTGCGTACGTTCGGTTTCCCGAGACACGCTGATGCCTCTTCGACCTTCAGGGAATAGTTGTGCGCGCTGGTGATGTTAGGCTGATAGCCGCACCAGGTGCCCCCGTGTTGGGTGCGTGCTTGTCATTCGCACATCGCTGCACTTCGCTCCGCGTCCTTCGACGCGGGCATGGCGATTTTCCCGAAACCGTTACCTTCAGTCAGCTCACCTGCGAGTGGCCTGGCGAGAGGCGGGGTTCTCGGAGACATGCGCGTTCGATCCACCAAGACATCTGGTTGGTGACGGCAATCCGGGGGAAGTCCCCCGGGCACCTACCGCTTGCGAGTCCCGAGGGTCATCGACACATGAGACTCGTCAAGCCCGGCCCGGTCTGTCCCGCCGGGTCGCACCACCGGGACGCCTGGACGCACGATTCTGGCGCCCAACCCCTGGGAAGGACCCTTAGTTGAGCGACACCACCGAACTCCTCTCCGACGGCCAGGCCGTCGGCGACACCCCCACCAGCGCCCCGGCCCGACGTCGTCGCTCCGGCACCGGCCTCGCCGGCATGGTGCTCCCCGAGCTGCAGGCCCTGGCGTCCACCCTGGGCATCACCGGGATCGGACGGATGCGTAAGAGCCAACTCATCGCGGCCATCCAGGAGAAGCAGGGCGAGCAGGGACAGGCCTCTGCTGAGCCGAAGGCGGCCGAGACCGCCGCCCCGGCCGAGGCGCCGGCCGCCGAACGTCCCACGCGCGGCCGCAGGGAACGTTCCCGCGCTGCGAAGCCCGCCGCCGCTGAGCAGACGACCATTGAGCAGGTGACGCCTGAGCAGCCCGCCGTCGAGCGTGAGGAGTGGCCCGCCGCGTCCGAGCCCGTGGCAAGCGCACCCGCTGCTGTCAGCGCTCCCGCCGACAGCGTGACCGCCGGACCGTCCGCCACCTCGTCGGTGGCGCCGGCCGAGTCGCAGGCGGATGCCGCGCCGGGCGAGACGCGCACCGAGGGCCGGTCCGAGCGGGGCGGCGACCGGCGCGAGCGCCGTACCCGCGGTGAGCGCGGGGACCGGCGCGACCGCTCGGAGCGTGACGGTCGTGACGGTCGTGACGGTCACAGTGGTCGTGACGGCCACAACGGCCGTGACAGCCGGACCGAGCAGCGCCCCGCAGCGGCCGATGCGGGCGACGGCCAGAACCGCGGCCGTGACCAGCGCGGCGACGGCAGGAACGACCAGCAGGGCGAGGACGGCCGCGGCCGGCGTGGCCGGTTCCGCGAGCGCAACCGCCGCGGCCGTGACCGGTTCGACAGCGGCGAGCCGGTGATCAGCGAGGACGACGTCCTCATTCCGATCGCCGGCATCCTCGACATCCTCGACAACTACGCGTTCGTGCGGACCAGCGGTTACCTGCCGGGGGCCAACGACGTGTACGTCTCGCTCGCACAGATCCGCAGGCATGGCCTGCGCAAGGGCGACGTCGTGACCGGAGCCGTACGGCAGCCGCGCGACGGTGAGCGCCGCGAGAAGTTCAACGCGCTCGTCCGTCTCGACTCGGTGAACGGCATGGAGCCGGATCAGGCCCGTCAGCGGCCCGACTTCAACAAGCTCACGCCGCTCTACCCGCAGGAGCGCCTGCGCCTGGAGACAGAGCCGAACATCCTCACCACGCGGATCATCGACCTGGTCTCGCCCATCGGCAAGGGCCAGCGCGGTCTCATCGTCTCGCCGCCCAAGGCCGGCAAGACGATGGTGCTGCAGGCCATCGCCAACGCGATCACTCGCAACAACCCCGAGTGCCACCTGATGGTCGTCCTCGTCGACGAGCGTCCGGAAGAGGTCACCGACATGCAGCGGACGGTGAAGGGCGAGATCATCCACTCGACCTTCGACCGGCCGGCCGAGGACCACACCACGGTCGCCGAGCTGGCGATCGAGCGGGCCAAGCGCCTGGTCGAGCTGGGCCACGACGTGGTCGTCCTGCTCGACTCGATCACCCGGCTGGGCCGCGCCTACAACCTCGCGGCGCCCGCGAGCGGCCGGATCCTGTCCGGTGGTGTCGACTCGACCGCCCTCTACCCGCCGAAGCGGTTCTTCGGCGCCGCCCGCAACATCGAGAACGGCGGCTCGCTGACGATCCTCGCCACCGCGCTGGTCGAGACCGGCTCGAAGATGGACGAGGTGATCTTCGAGGAGTTCAAGGGCACCGGCAACATGGAGCTCAAGCTCAACCGGTCGCTGGCCGACAAGAGGATCTTCCCCGCGGTGGACGTCGACGCGTCCAGCACCCGCAAGGAGGAGATCCTCATGGGCAAGGAGGAGCTGGCCATCGTGTGGAAGCTCCGCCGCGTCCTCCACGCACTCGACATGCAGCAGGCGCTGGAGCTCCTCATCGAGAAGATGAAGGAGACCAAGTCCAACGCCGAGTTCCTGCTCCAGGTGCAGAAGACCACGGTCAGCAGCGACCGCGACTGACGCGCCGTCTGATCGGAGGACGAACGTCCCGTACGGCTCTGCCGTACGGGACGTTCGTCTGTTCGCGGGCCTCACAGCTGAACCGAAGTGCCGGATCGACTGCTTGTTTTGTCCTATTTATGTGTGGTTCCGGTAAAGATCGCCGTGGCTCTGTGGGCGGGTCTTGTCGCCAGGAATAAGTCCATGGCCTGGGCGGGTTGAAGGATCTGGCACACTGGTAGCCGAACCGCCGCGGTACCGGTTCCCGCACGCGCGCATACAAGGTGTGCCGATGCGCGCCAGCCGTACGGCGCAGCCATACGGGTAGAAGCGACCCGGCGACCGCACTCTAGCGTTAGGACTGAGGACATGAAGCCCGACATCCACCCGGAGTACGTGGCCACGCAGGTGACCTGCACCTGCGGGAACTCCTTCACCACCCGTAGCACGGCGAAGAACGGCGTCATCCACGCCGACGTCTGCTCGGCCTGCCACCCGTTCTACACGGGCAAGCAGAAGATCCTCGACACCGGTGGCCGGGTGGCCCGCTTCGAGGCGCGCTTCGGCAAGAAGGCCCAGACGGGCAAGTAGCTCATCCCCGGACGCCGGCTCGGGTGCGGCTCTCTGTCAACGAGAGGCCGCGTCCGGGTCGGCGTTCTTGGTGATCGGGGTTGGGGACACCCCGGCACCCGGCTGGATCCCGAGGATCGTGTGGAAAGGAGCGTGAGTTGAACCTCGACGAAATCATGGGTGAGTACGCGGACCTCGAACTGCGACTCGCCGACCCCGCTGTGCATGCCGACCAGGCCAGAGCGAGGACCTACGGCAAGCGCTACGCGGTGCTCACGCCCATCGTCACCACCTATCGGGAGCTGGAGGCCGTACGGCAGGACCTCGTCGCCGCCAAGGAGCTGGCGGCCGAGGACTCGGCCTTCGCGGAGGAGGCTGCCGAGCTGGAGGGCCGCATCCCGGGCCTGGAGGAGAAGCTGACGCACCTCCTCGTTCCCCGCGACCCGAACGACGACAAGGACATCCTCATGGAGATCAAGGCCGGTGAGGGTGGGCAGGAGTCCGCCCTGTTCGCCGGCGACCTCCTGCGGATGTACCTCAGGTACGCCGAGCGGGTCGGCTACAAGACCGAGATCATCGACGCCCAGCACTCCGACCTCGGCGGCTACAAGGACGTCACGGTCGCGATCAAGGGCAAGGAGGGCGTCTGGGCTCGGCTGAAGTTCGAGGGCGGCGTCCACCGCGTCCAGCGGGTGCCGGTGACCGAGTCCCAGGGGCGCATCCACACCTCCGCCGCCGGAGTCCTGGTCTACCCCGAAGCCGAGGAGGTCGACATCCAGATCGACCCGAACGACCTGCGGATCGACGTGTTCCGGTCCAGCGGCCCGGGCGGACAGAGCGTCAACACCACCGACTCGGCGGTTCGGATCACCCACATCCCGACCGGTGTGGTCGTCTCCTGCCAGAACGAGAAGAGCCAACTCCAGAACAAGGAGTCGGCCCTGCGCATCCTGCGTGCCCGGCTCCTCGCGGTCGCGCAGGAGGAGGCCGAGGCCGCCGCCATGGCCGAGCGCAAGTCCCAGGTGCGTACGGTCGACCGTTCCGAGCGGGTTCGTACATACAACTTCCCCGAGAACCGAATCTCGGATCATCGGGTCGGCTACAAGGCGTACAACCTCGACCAAGTTCTGGACGGCGATCTCGACACGGTGATACAGGCTTTGTTGGACGCGGAACTGGCGGAGAAGCTGGGGGATGCCACCGCCCCTTCGTGACTGATCCGAGCCGAAACATCAACCGAAGTCAGAATCCCGCAGAAGAACCCACAGAAGACAGAAGAAGCCCGAGAAAGTCCCCGAGCCACAAGAGACCGTGCCGTAAGAGACCATGACCCTCCTGCTCGATGAGATCGCCCTCGCGACCGCCCGGCTTGCCGAGGCGGGCGTGCCGTCCCCGCGCACGGACGCCGAAGAGATCGCGGCCTTCGTACACGGTGTGTCCCGAGGGCGGCTCCACCTGGTCAAGGACGCCGATTTCGACGCGCGGTTCTGGGAGGGCGTCGCCCGCAGGGAGGCCCGCGAGCCGCTGCAGCACATCACCGGCCGCGCCTACTTCCGCTATCTGTCGCTCGAGGTCGGGCCGGGGGTGTTCGTACCCCGCCCGGAGACCGAGGTCGTGGCGGGCTGGGCGATCGACCGGCTGCGTGAGATGGACGTGGCGTCGCCGATCGTCGTGGACCTCGGCACCGGATCCGGGGCGATCGCGCTGTCGATCGCACAGGAGGTCGCGCTCGCCCAGGTGCATGCTGTCGAGATCGATCCCTTGGCGTACGGCTGGGCGAAACGCAACATCCTCGAGCACGGCCAGGGCCGTACCACGCTCCATCCCGAGGATCTCGCCGACTGCCTCCCCGAGCTCGACGGGCGGGTGGATCTGGTGATCTCCAACCCGCCGTACATCCCGCCGGGCGCGGTCCCGCGCGACCCGGAGGTGCGCGACTACGACCCGACGCGCGCACTGTACGGCTCGGGCGAGGACGGCCTGGACGAGGTCAGAGCCGTTGAGCGTACGGCACGGCGGCTGCTGCGGCCGGGCGGGTTCGTGGCCGTCGAGCACGCCGACCAGCAGGGAAACTCGGTGTACTGGCTGTTCCCGGAGAAGAACGGCTGGCGTGACGTACGCCTCCGCCAGGATCTGACCGGCCGGGACCGCTTCGTCACCGCCCGCCTGGAACAGGACTGATCGGCCCTCCAGGAGAGGGCGTGGATGGAAGGATGGGGTTGTGAGCCGACGGTATGACTGCGTGGAAAAGGCCGGGCGGGCCGAGGGAGTCGCCGCTGCGAAGACGGCGGTGGGGAACGGGGACCTCGTGGTCATCCCCACCGACACCGTCTACGGCATCGGCTGTGACGCGTTCGTGCACGCGGCCGTGAACGACCTGCTCGAAGCCAAGGGCCGGGGCAGGGACATGCCGGTTCCCGTGCTCGTCGGCACCGTCAAGGCGGCAAACGCGCTGGTCGAGAGCCTCGGCATGTACGGCCAGGACCTCATGGACGCCTTCTGGCCGGGCCCGCTCACGCTGATCCTGCGCGCGAACAGGTCGCTGTCGTGGGATCTGGGCGACACCAAGGGCACGGTCGCGGTCCGCATGCCGTTGCACCAGATCGCCCTGGACCTGCTCAAGGAGACCGGCCCAATGGCCGTGTCGAGCGCCAACCGGTCGGGCATGCCGCCCGCGACCACGGTCGAGCAGGCCGAGGAGCAACTCGGCGACTCGGTGTCGGTCTACCTTGACGGCGGCCCGTGCGACGAGAACGTGCCCTCCACCATCGTGGATCTGACGACGGCCGTGCCCCGGGTGCTGCGCAAGGGCGCGATCCCGATCGAGAAGATCCGCCCCGTCGTGGGCTATCTCGCCACCGAAGACTAGAACGAGCCCGAAAAAGACCCACCCGTGATCTTGCAGTTTCTCGCAAGATGGCCACCTGACCTGCACCCACGGACTTTGTGACCTTGCAGTTTCTCGCAGCCATGTCCCTTGACCTGCGCATACGAGTGTCGTGATCTTGCAGTTTCTCGCAGTCAAGCCGCCCGGCCTACGTCTGTTCGTTAGTTGATCTCGAACGCGGCTCAACAGTGCAAGATCACGTTCTCTGTTTTCGCTGTTCAGCGGGCAGATGTGCGAGAAACTGCAAGATCACGAAATGAGAAGTGCCTGCTCCTGGCGCGAAGTGCGAGTATTCGCAAGATCACGGGGGGTGGGGGCGAGGGGGGTGGTTTATTCATGCCTTCTGGCTATCGGACTTCATTAACGCCGTCAGTCAGGCTACGGTGAAGTGCGCGGATATCTCTGTGGAGGCGCGCCTTGGCCAAGCTCGACGGAATGGATCCCAAGCTCGTACGCGAACTGCTGCGGGAGGTTCAGCAGGCTGGCAGGGAGATACAAGACGTCGAGGCCCGGGTCACGGGGGTGATGCGCCAGGCCGGAGTCGCGGCGCACGTGACGTACCGTCCGGCACAGGTCGCCGATGATTGCACGTCCATGGTCAAAGACGTGACCGGCCGGTTGGCACTGCTGGAGAAGAAAGAGAAGCAGCGCGGCGGGAGCGGCAAGCCGGCCGAGGACAAGGGCCAGAAGTTCTACCAGGAGCCCGACATCACCATGCCGGCGGATGATCCCAAGCCGGAGGATCATAAGTCGAACGGCGCCAAGCCGGATCACAAGCCGGAACTCAAGGGCGACCACAAGCCGGACCACAAGGCCGAAGCCAAATCGGACCACAAGGCGGATCACAAAGCCGACCACAAGGCGGATCCCAAGCCGGATCCCAAGGCTGACGACCACCGGGCGCATGACAAGGCCGCCACCGGAAACGGGGCCGGCACGCACAGTGCGGCCGATGACGCGAAGCCGGCGAAGGGCGGCGACAAGAATCCCCGCGTAGCCGAGGGCTCCCTGTCGCAACCCCCGCCAACTGCGGGCGAGACAGCACGCACCGGCCAGGCAACGGTCGAGCCCGTCGGTCAGCCCGCCGGACAACCCACTGGCCTGCCCACCGGGCAGCCCGCCACGCAGCCATCCGTTCTGCCGGCCGACCCACAGCAGGACGCGACCGGTAACTCGAGCGCGTACGGCACCGGCACGACCGATGCGACGAGTCCCGCCACCGGAGCCGGCACAGGAGCCGGTGTGGGTGACGACGGCACCAGTAATGCCATGGGCAATCCAGGAGGCGACGCGAGCGTGGCGGGCGGTACGGCGACCTGCCAGTGCGTCGGCATGTGCCGCTGCGGCATGGCGAACGGCACGGGCCCCGCCGCGATGACCGGAGCGGGGGGCGTGCACCCGGGCGGTGGTGGCGCCGACGCTGCTACGACGGGGGGCGTGGTCAATGCCTCCTATACCGGTGACGGCCAGGGCACGGCACATGCCCCAAGTGCGGGCACGGCCGGCGCGCCCGCCGCCGCCCCCAGCGCCAACCAGGTCCCCAACGTCAACCAGGTCCCTAACGCCACTGACGCCACGGTCGGGGGCGCACCTGGTACGGGCCATGTCGCGCAAGACGTGTCCGGAACTACCGGCGTCCCCGTCCGGGATGACTCCCAGATCTTCGACACTCTGGGAAAGGACCATCCCGACGATATCGACCAGACCGCGGGCCGCCAGGTGATGGTGGTGGACGGGGTCAAGGTCGTCAGCACGCCCATGAACATGCCCGGAGTCGCGGACACGCAGGGCGCGGGAGCGCAGCCGGCGAGCATGGTGACCGGTCCCCATCCCGACGGCCCGCCGGGTTTCGTCGAGCCGCTCGAACCCGCCCACTCCGGCTCCGGCCAGCACACGGGCTCCGGGCACGTCGGCGGCCCCCCCGTCGGGAATACGGGCTCCGCATCCACTGCCTCCGGGCACGCGGCATACGGAAACGCGATCTCCGGGAACTCCGGACACTCGGGGTCGGCGCCCGGTCATCCAGAGTTGGCGCCGGGAGACCCCATGGGCGACTACGTTGGTACGCCCGCTGACAACGTCACGGAGGATCCGTACGCCACGGGCGACGCGAGCTCGGTGCCGGGAACGCCCGAGAACCAGGACCGCCCGCTGGTGGTGGAGGTCCACCTGGCGACGCCGGATGACGCCGACAGGCCCGGCACGTCCGGCGACCGAGGCCAGAGGGAGGTTACGCTGTGACGTTCGCCGACCCGCCGGCGCCCACGCCACGTCAACCCGGTGAGCAGCCGCCCACCACGTCGACCAGCGACCTGCTCTCTCCGGGAGGTCAGCCGACGGGCTGGGTGTTCAACCCGGAGTACCAGAAGCTCGTCGACCTCTGGTTCCAGGTGCTCCCGCAGATGGATCGCCTCACCCGGTCGCTTGACAAGCCGTATGCGATGGCGCGCAGCAAGGACGTCTGGGATGCGCCGGTGTCCGGACGCTACGTCGAGGACCTGGCCGAATGGCGAAAGAGGCTGGCCATGTACCGCCAGGCCGTGCTCACCGCCATCAGCGATCAGGCGGCGGACACCCCGCGCTGGGTGCCCGGCGGTACGCGTGCGCCGCACGCGTTCTCCTGACACGCATCGCCTCTGTCGGCACGGGAGTTACCGCGGGTGCGCTAACGTCTGTGGAAGGGTAAAGGGGCTGACCGCGGCGCCTCCGGCATATCCCCGTGGTGAGTATGGCGGTCCGTGTCGCTTTCCCGGCACAACGTGTCCGCTTATGCAGGGAAACTGGGTTCCGTGAAGGAATATCTCCTCTTGGCGCTCGTCACGGCGGCGGTGACGTACCTGCTGGTGCCGCCGGTGAGGGCATTCGCACTGCGGATCGGCGCGGCGCCGGAGGTCCGGGAGCGGGACGTGCACAAGGTGCCGACACCCCGCCTCGGGGGACTCGCCATGTTCGGTGGCATGGCGGCCGGGCTGTTCATGGCCACGCAGCTCCCGCATGTCGGCGGCGCGATAAGCAGCGGGCAGACCGGCAACACCGTGATCGCGCTGCTCGCCGCCGGTGGCCTGATCGTGCTGACCGGCTTCCTCGACGACTGGCTGGGCATGGACGCCCTGGTCAAGTTCGGCGGCCAGGTCGCCTCGGGCGGCATCCTCGTCTACTTCGGGATGAACCTGCCGTTCCTGCCGCTTCCCCAGTCGTGGGGTGGTTCGACCGGGCTCGACGGCAACCTCCGCACCGTCCTCACGATCTTGATCGTGGTGGTCGTCATCAACGCGGTGAACTTCGTCGACGGGTTGGACGGTCTGGCGGCGGGGATCGTGGGAATAGCCGCGCTCGCGACATTCGCCTATTCGATCGTGCTGTCGCAGACGAGTAGCGGCTCGCGCATCAACGTGACGGCCGCGGTCACCGCCATCCTCATCGGGATGTGTCTGGGCTTCCTGCCGCACAACTTCAATCCGGCGAAGATTTTCATGGGCGACACCGGCGCGATGTTGCTCGGGCTCCTGCTCGCCACCTCGCTGGTAACCGTCACATCCTCGGTCGAACCCGTCGCCGGGATCAACAAGTTCCCGGTCATCCTGCCGCTGGTGCTGCCGATCGCGGTCATGGTCCTGCCGCTGGCCGACCTGATCATGGCGGTGGTCCGCCGGACGTCGGCGGGGCTCTCGCCGTTCCATCCCGACCGTGGCCACCTTCACCACCGCCTACTGGATCTGGGCCACTCGCAACGTCGCAGCGTACTGATCATGTACGCGTGGACGTTCCTGTTCGCGTTCACCATCGTCGGATTGTCGATCGGCGGGGTTCCGCTCATCCTGTTCCCGCTGACGATCCTGCTGGCCGTGGCCGTGCTGGTGCTGATGGCGCTGCCGAAGTTGCGGTCGCGGCAGGACGCCATGCGCTACCACCGGAGCGTCGGCGCGCACGCGGCCTCTCCCGCACGTCAACGGGACGTCACAACCCCCCGGTAACCCGACCGAACTGCCGGGACTCACATGGACTCGCTGGAACTCGGTAGAAACGGCAGGTAAAGGCGGCACTCCGGAGCTTGTGATAGCTTTCACTAGCAGGGGTTGCCCCACCGCATCCCGTGAGGTACCAAACGCTCGCTTGACATCCGACACATGGAGTTCCGATGCAGGCCAACGACGTGCGCGTTCTCAAGGGCGCCGCCGTGCCGACCCTCGCAGCGGGTCTCGTCGCCGCGATTGTCGCGGCGTTCGCCACCGGTGCGAAGGGTGCTTTGGGCGCCGGCATCGGTCTCGTCATGGTCGCCGCCTTCTTCACGGTCGGCCTGGCCGTGGTGACCTGGGCCGGGCGGGTCTCGCCCATGGCGATGATGACGGCCGCCGTGGTCGGCTACGTCGTCAAGGTGCTCGCGCTCATGGCCGTGTTGAACGCGTTCAAGACCACCACGGTCTTCGATCCGAAGGTCTTCGCGCTCAGCGTCATCCTGTGCACGCTCGTGTGGACCGTCGGCGAGATGCGCGGCTTCATGAAGCTGAAGATGCTGTACGTCGAACCCGATGCGGAAGTGCCCGGACGAGGGCGCGGATGATGGGGATCGCCGACCGCGTCCCCGGCCGGTGCTCGGGGCAGTCCGATATGACTAGTCCGCATGGCTCCTGCTATCGTCGTGCACGCGATGAGCGAACAGGAGCGCAGGCCCGAGAAGGACGGCCGCGACTTCGCCGACGCCGCCTGGTCTGTCCCGAACTATCTGCTCGCCGGGATCTTGGTGTGGGGCGGCATCGGCTGGTTGCTGAGCCACTTGACCGGCGTGCATGCGTTCATCCCCATAGGCGTCGTCCTCGGGGTCGTGCTCGCCGGCTACCTGGTCTATCTGAAGTACGGCCGCTGAGAGCAGGCCTACTTCCCACGCTCTTCCGTTGATCGATCCACTCTGAAGGGAACGCCCGTGCGCGAGCGTAGCGAACGGACGAACAAGCACACGCTTCGGGCATCGGGTCCCGAACAGGTATGCGAGGTGGTCCAGTGACCCCCCTGACGCTTCTGGCCGGGGATGAGTTCCAGGCGCCGGGGCCGTCGATCTTCGACTTCCCCCCGCTTTACGAGGGTGCGCCGGCCTGGCTGACCAAGCCGGTGATCATGGCCGTCGTGGGCGCCCTCCTGGTGTGCGCCCTGGCCTGGAGCGCCTTCGCCAAGCCGCAGCTCGTCCCGCGCGGGATGCAGAACATCGGCGAGAAGGGCTACGAGTTCGTCCGCGACCAGGTGGCCCGGCCGTTCCTGGGCAAGGACGCCGAGCGCTGGATGCCGCTGCTCCTGAGCTTGTTCTTCCTGATCCTGTTGTGGAACGTCTTCGGCGTCATCCCGCTGATCCAGATCCCGGTCGCTTCACACATCGCGTTCCCCGTGGTCTTCGCGGTGGTCATCTACGTGGTCAAGATCTATCTCGGGATCAAGCACCAGGGCCTCGGCGGCTACTTCAAGAACATGGCCTTCCCGCCCGGGCTGCCGAAGTGGATCTACTTTCTGCTGTCGCCGCTCGAGCTGGTGTCGAACCTGATCCTCGCGCCGTTCACGCACGCGGTCCGACTGTTCGCGAACATGTTCGCCGGCCACCTCATCCTGGCCTTCTTCAGCATGGTCGGTTTCTGGTTCCTCATCGAGAAGCTCACCCCGCTCGGCGCGGGCCTCGGTGTGGTCGGCGTCCTCATGACGATCGCGATGACCGGCCTCGAGATCTTCATCCAGTTCCTGCAGGCGTTCCTCTTCACGCTGCTGGCCGCCATGTACATCGGCGGTTCGCTCCACCCGGAGCACTGAGTCCCACCCCCGGCGTAGTCCAGACCGGTGAACACACTCACCGGCCGACCAGTAAAGGAATCAGATAATGAGCGTTCTCGCTGAAGTCGCCGGCAACGTTGGCGCCATCGGGTACGGCCTGGCCGCCGTCGGCCCCGGCATCGGCATCGGCATCATCTTCGGTCAGGGCGTGCAGGCCATCGCCCGCAACCCCGAGGCGTACGGCCTGATCCGGCAGAACATGCTGCTCGGCTTCGTTCTCACCGAGGCGCTGGCCCTCATCGGTCTTGTCGCGCCGTTCATCTACTGACGTACCCAGACTGACGGAAGGCTGCACTCATGACTCTGGCAGCTACGCTCCTGGCGGCGGAAGGGGCGGAGAACCCGCTCATCCCGCACGACTACGAACTGATCGTCGGCAGCTTCGCCTTCCTCGTCGTCTTCCTCGTCGTCGGCAAGATTCTGACCCCGCGCATCCAGAAGACTCTGGCCGAGCGGACCGAGGCGATCGAGGGCGGCATCAAGAAGGCCGAAGACCTTCAGGCCGAAGCCCAGCGCACCCTGGCCCAGTACCGTGACCAGCTCGCAGAGGCCCGTCAGGAGGCGGCGCGGCTGCGAGAGGAAGCACGAGAGCAGGGCGCGCAGATCAAGGCGGAACTCCGCGAGGAGGCCGAGGCCGAGGCCAGGCGGATCCTCGCCGCGGCGCGCACCCAGATCGAGGCCGAGCGGCAGCAGGCGCTGGCCCAGATCCAGGGTGAGATCGGCCGGCTGTCCACCGATCTCGCCGGCCGCATCGTCGGCGAGTCCCTCGAGGACGAGGCCCGCCAGCGCCGCATCATCGACCGGTTCCTCGACGAGCTCGAGGCCCGACCGGAAGCGGTTCACTGATGCGGGGTCTGAGCAGGAAAGCGCTGGCGGAGGTCGAGGAGCGGTTCAACGCCGTCGCGGCGACGGCCGACCTCGGCTCGCTGGCCGAACAACTGTTCGCCGTTGCCGATCTGCTCGACCGCGAGCACGGGCTGCGGCGCAACCTGTCCGACCCGGCCCGCCCGGCAGAGCAGAAGGCGGACGTCGTCCGTGCGCTGCTGGCGGGCAAGGTCGGCGACACCGCACTCGAGGTGACGGTCGCCGCCGTCCGGGCCAGGTGGTCCGGCGCCGGCGACCTCCCCGACACCCTTGAGCGCGTCGGCGTCATGGCGGCGGCCGCCGAGGCCGAGTCCGCCGGACGGATCGACGACGTCGAGGACGAGCTGTTCCGGTTCGGTCGGATCCTCGCGGCCAACCCGGAGTTGCGCCGCGCGCTCAGCGACCCGGCGATTCCGTCGGAGCGCAAGCGGGATCTGCTCGCCGCGCTGCTCGACGGCAAGGCCGCCCCGTCCACGCTGCGCCTGGTCACGCAGCTCGTCGTGCACCCGCGAGGACGTAGCCTGGAGACGTCCCTCGAGGAGTACGGCTGGATCGTGGCCCGCATCCGGGAACGGCTGGTCGGCGTCGTGCGCAGTGCCGTACCGCTCGGGGAAGAGCAGAAGCAGCGGCTCGCGGCCTGGCTGCGAGTCACCTACGGGCGAGAGGTCCACCTGAATGTCGAGGTGGACCCGAAGGTGCTCGGTGGATTCTCCGTGAAGATCGGAGACGACTACATCGACACCACGATCGCCGGACGCATCGAAGATGTCCGCCGCCGGTTGGCCGGCTAAGGCGAATAGGGAGACAGAGAAGAGATGGCGGAGCTTACGATCCGGCCGGATGAGATCCGGGACGCGCTTGAGCGCTTCGTCCAGGCGTACGAGCCGGAAGGCGCCGCGCGCGAGGAGATCGGGACCGTCGTCGACGCCGGCGACGGCATCGCCCATGTCTCCGGCCTGCCCTCGGCGATGGCGAACGAGCTGCTGGAGTTCGAGGGCGGCACGCGCGGCCTGGCACTGAACCTGGACGTCCGGGAGATCGGTGCGGTCATCCTGGGCGACTTCAGCAAGATCGAGGAAGGGCAGCAGGTCCGCCGTACCGGCGAGGTCCTGTCGGTCCCCGTGGGTGACGCCTTCCTCGGCCGCGTGGTCGACCCCCTGGGCAACCCGCTGGACGGCAAGGGTGCGATCGAGGCCGAGGCCCGCCGCGCCCTGGAACTGCAGGCGCCCTCGGTGGTCCAGCGCCAGCCCGTGAAGGAGCCGCTGCAGACCGGCCTCAAGGCGATCGACGCCATGACGCCGATCGGCCGCGGCCAGCGACAGCTGATCATCGGTGACCGCGGCACCGGCAAGACCGCGATCGCCGTGGACACGATCCTCAACCAGAAGGAGAACTGGCTCTCCGGCGACCCCAGCAAGCAGGTCCGCTGCGTCTACGTCGCCGTCGGCCAGAAGGGTTCGACGATCGCGCAGGTGCGCGGCCGCCTGGAGGAGGCGGGTGCGATGGAGTACACCACCATCGTCGCCGCCCCGGCCTCCGACCCGGCGGGCTACAAGTACATCGCCCCCTACACCGGTTCGGCCATCGGCCAGCACTGGATGTACCAGGGCAAGCACGTGCTGATCGTCTTCGACGACCTGACCAAGCAGGCGGACGCCTACCGCGCGGTCTCCCTGCTGCTGCGCCGCCCGCCGGGCCGTGAGGCCTTCCCGGGCGACGTGTTCTACCTGCACTCCCGGCTGCTGGAGCGCTGCGCCAAGCTGTCCAGTGAGATGGGCGGCGGCTCGATGACCGGACTGCCGGTCATCGAGACCAAGGGCAACGACGTGTCGGCGTTCATCCCGACCAACGTCATCTCCATCACCGACGGGCAGTGCTTCCTGGAGACGGACCTGTTCAACGCGGGTGTCCGCCCGGCCATCAACGTCGGTGTGTCCGTCTCCCGAGTGGGTGGCTCCGCCCAGATCAAGGCGATGAAGAAGGTCGCCGGCACGCTGCGTCTGGCGCTGTCGCAGTACCGCGACCTGGAGGCGTTCGCCGCCTTCGCCTCGGACCTGGACGCGGCCTCCCGCGCCCAGCTCGAGCGCGGCGCCCGCCTGGTGGAGCTGCTCAAGCAGTCGCAGTACAGCCCGTTCCCGGTCGAGAAGCAGGTCGTGTCGGTGTGGGCCGGCACCACCGGCGAGCTCGACGAGGTGCCGCTCGAGGACGTCCGCCGCTTCGAGGCCGAGTTCCTCGACTACCTGCAGAGCGGTCACAAGGGCATCTTCGACGCCATCCGGGAGACCAAGGACCTGCCCGACGACGCGATCGCCACGCTCAAGGACGCCATCACGGAGTTCAAGAAGGGCTTCACGACCTCCAGCGGCGAGCTGCTGGTCAAGGACATGCCCGTAGAGGCGCTGGAGGCCGGCGAGGTCGGCCAGGAGAAGGTCGTCAGGCACGTGCGCAAGACCGAGAAGAAGTAGCGCATGGGTGCCCAGCTGAGACTCCTGCGCCGGAGGATCAAGTCGGTCAAGTCGACCGCGAAGATCACCCGTGCGCAGGAGCTGATCGCCTCATCGCGCATCGTCAAGGCGCAGCAGCGGATGCAGGCGGCCGTGCCGTACGAGCGTGAGATCACGCAGGCGGTGTCGGCGGTCCTGTCGAACACGACGACCGTGGACCACCCGCTGATGGCGGCGAAGGAGCAGCCGGCCGCGGCCGGCGTGCTCATCGTCACCAGCGACCGTGGTTTCTGCGGCGGCTTCAACGCCAACGTCCTCCGTGAGGCCGAGGCCCTGAAGGGTCTGCTGACCGAGCGGGGCCTGGCGGCCAAGCCGTTCGTCGTGGGCCGCAAGGGCCTCACCTGGCACCGGTTCCGCGGCCGGGAGATGGCCGGGGAGTGGGACGGGTTCTCCGACAACCCGACCTATGCGCACGCCAAGGAGATCGCGGGCGCGCTGATCGGCTCATTCAAGGACGACAACGGAATCGACGAGATCCACATCGTCTACACCGAGTTCGTCTCGATGCTGACGCAGCAGGTCGTCGTCCGGCGGATCCTCCCGCTGGAGGTCGAGGAGACCGAGGAGACCGCCGAGGGCGCGATGCCGTACTACGAGTTCGAACCCACCGCCGGTGAGGTGCTGGACTCGCTGCTGCCGCGCTACATCGAGTCGCGCATCTACAACGCGCTGCTCCAGTCGGCCGCCTCCGAGCACGCCGCCCGGCGCCGGGCCATGAAGTCGGCCACCGACAACGCCAACGAGCTCATCGGGGTCTTCACCCGTCAGATGAACCAGGCACGCCAGGCCGAGATCACCCAGGAAATCAGCGAGATCGTCGGTGGCGCGAACGCGCTGGCTGACGCCGCAGCGGGGAAAGAGTGAAATGACCGCACAGACTGTTGAGACCAGCGTGGGCCGGGTCGCCCGCGTCACCGGTCCGGTCGTCGACGTGGAGTTCCCCGTCGAGGCCATGCCGGACATCTACCAGGCCCTCACCGTCGACGTCACGCTGGCCGGTGAGACCAAGACCCTGACCCTCGAGGTCGCCCAGCACCTCGGGGACAACATCGTCCGGGCCATCTCGATGCAGCCCACCGACGGCGTCGTCCGCGGCGCCGCCGTCGTCGACACCGGCGCGCCGATCTCGGTGCCGGTCGGCGACATCGTCAAGGGCCACGTGTGGAACGCCCTGGGCGAGCCGCTCGACACCGACAAGGCGTCGCTGCAGGTCAGCGAGACGTGGCCGATCCACCGGCCGTCCCCGGCGTTCGACCAGCTCGAGTCGCGCACCGAGATGCTGCCCACCGGCATCAAGGTCATCGACCTGCTCACGCCGTACGTGAAGGGTGGAAAGATCGGTCTGTTCGGCGGCGCGGGCGTCGGCAAGACCGTTCTGATCCAGGAGATGATCCGCCGTGTCGCGCTGAAGTTCTCGGGCACCTCGGTGTTCGCGGGCGTCGGCGAGCGCACCCGTGAGGGCAACGACCTGTGGCTGGAGATGGATGAGGCGGACGTCCTCAAGGACACCGCGCTCGTCTTCGGCCAGATGGACGAGCCGCCGGGCACCCGTCTGCGGGTGGCGCTGTCCGCTCTGACCATGGCGGAGTACTTCCGCGACGTGCAGAAGCAGGACGTGCTGCTGTTCATCGACAACATCTTCCGGTTCACCCAGGCGGGTTCCGAGGTGTCCACGCTGCTCGGCCGTATGCCGTCCGCCGTGGGTTACCAGCCGACCCTCGCCGACGAGATGGGTGTGCTCCAGGAGCGCATCACCTCGACCCGCGGTCACTCGATCACCTCGATGCAGGCGATCTACGTGCCCGCCGACGACATCACCGACCCGGCGCCGCACAACGCGTTCGCGCACCTCGACGCGCAGACCGTGCTGTCCCGGCCGATCTCGGAGAAGGGCATCTACCCCGCGGTGGACCCGCTCGACTCCTCGTCGCGGATCCTCGACCCGCAGATCATCGGTGAAGAGCACTACGCGGTGGCCCAGGAGACCAAGCGGATCCTGCAGAAGTACAAGGAACTGCAGGACATCATCGCGATCCTCGGCATCGACGAGCTCTCCGAGGAGGACAAGGTCACGGTCAACCGGGCCCGCCGGATCGAGCGGTTCCTCTCCCACCCGATGTACGCCGCCGAGGCGTTCACCGGCCAGCCGGGTGAGTTCGTACCGCTGGACGAGACCATCGCCTCCTTCAAGGGCCTGTGCGCCGGTGAGTACGACCACCTGCCCGAGCAGGCGTTCTTCATGGTCGGCGGCATCGAGCAGGCCATCGCTAAGGCGAAGGAACTCGAGCGCTAACAGCCGGCCCGGAGGGAGCTGAAAGTGGCGAAACTACGGGTTGGTTTCGTGTCGCCGGAGCGTGAGCTCTGGTCGGGCGAGGCCGACATGGTGATTGCCAAGACCGTGGAGGGCGAGATCGGTATCATGCCGAATCACGCGCCTGTCCTCGGTGTCCTCGTCGAGGGCGGCGTGGTGCGCATCAAGCGCGCCGACGATGGTGACATCGTGGCCGCCGTCCACGGCGGGTTCATCTCGATCGCGAACAACGACGTCTCGATCCTCGCGGAGGCGGCGGAGCTCGGTACCGAGGTCGACGTCGCGGCGGCCAAGGACGCGCTGCAGCGCGCCCAGGCCTCGATCGAGGCCGACCAGGAGGACGCCGACGCGAGGCTGGAGGCCAAGCGCGCGGCGGCCCGGCTGCGCGCGGCCGGCGAAGAGGTCTGATACAGCGAATGGGAGGGCGGCGATGACGGCGCTTGGGATTCTTCTCGGGATGCTCGTCGTGGCCGCCCTCCTGTTCGTACGTGCCTTCGCCCTGGCCCACAGCCGGGGCGCCATCATCTGCCGGGTACGCGTACGGGACGGGGACTGGAAAAACGGAGTGGCCCGCTATGTCGGGGGAGAGCTCCACTGGATCCCGTTCCTTGGACTGCGACTGAGGCCGCGCCGCGCGATCGCGAGGCGCGGCCTCACCGTTTCCGACCGCAGGAGGCTCGCCACGGGCGAGGGGCCGGCGGGCTACTGGGCGGTCGTCTGCTCCGACGGGGGCGGCCCGGTGTCCCTGGCGATGAGCGAGGACGCGCTGACCGGCTTCCTCGCCTGGCTCGAATCCGCCCCACCCAGCGCCTATTTGGATCTCGACGCCGCCTAGCCTCCCTAGCGGGTGCCGCCGGGTTTCCAGAGGATCTCGTCGCCGCCGGACACGATCCGGCAGAGGATGAACATGAGGTCCGACAGCCGGTTCAGGTACTTCGCGGTCAGCGGGTTCACGTCGTCGTGGGCCTCCATCGCGGCCCAGGCTCCCCGCTCGGCACGCCGTACGACCGTGCGGGCGACGTGCAGCAGGGCCGTGCCCGGCGTGCCACCGGGCAGGATGAAGCTGCGCAGCGGCTTCAACTGCGCGTTGAACCGGTCACACTGGGACTCGAGCCAGGTGATGTACGTCTCCTCGACGCGCAGCGGCGGGAACTCGGGATTTTCTACGACCGGGGTGCACAGGTCGGCGCCGACGTCGAACAGTTCGTTCTGCACACGCACCAGGACCTCGGCGACCTCGTCGCTGAACTCCTCGGTCGCCATGGCGGCGCCGATGAAGGCGTTGGCCTCCTCCACGTCCGCGTAGGCCGCCAGCCGGGCGTCGGTCTTGCGGGTGCGGCTCATGTCACCGAGCGCGGTCGTCCCGTCGTCGCCCGTCTTCGTGTAGATCTTCGACAGCACAACCGGCTTGTCCTTGTCAGCTCGTGTCATGGTCGTCAGCGTATCCAGTGGCCGTCCCGGGCGAGTTGACAGATGTCATCTGCAAGCGCTGATATCGGCGTCTTCTGGCCGCGGGCGGGCTGGCGGGATGATCGTCGCATGTTGCAGATAACGGGCCTGCGCAAGACATTCGGCGCGGCGAAACGGGCGCTCGACGGGGTGAGCTTCGCGGTACGGCAGGGCGAGATGTTCGGATTCGTCGGCGCGAACGGCGCGGGCAAGACCACGACGATGCGGATCGTGATGGGCGTCCTGCAGACCGACGAGGGGGAGGTCCGCTGGAAGGGCGGCCCACTGGATTTCACCGAGCGGCGGCGGTTCGGCTACATGCCCGAGGAACGCGGCCTCTACCAGAAGATGAAGGTGGCCGAGCAGATCGGCTACTTCGGACGGCTGCACGGGCTCTCCCCGGTGGGAGCCCGCAAGGCGGCCGACGAACTGATCGAGCGGCTCGGGCTCACCGAGCGCGTCGGCGACGCGGTCGAGGCGCTGTCGCTCGGCAACCAGCAGCGGGTGCAGCTCGCGGTGGCCCTGGTCCACGACCCCGACGTGCTCATCCTGGACGAGCCGTTCTCCGGGCTCGACCCGCTGGCCGTCGACGCCCTCGCCGAGGTGCTGCAGGAGCGTGCCCGCGGCGGCGTACCGGTGATCTTCTCCAGCCACCAGCTCGAGCTGGTGGAGCGGCTGTGCGACTCGGTGGGGATCATCTCGGGCGGCCGGATGGTCGCCTCCGGCACGGTCGACGAGCTGCGCGCCTCGGCCGGGCGGCGGCTGCGGGTCGTGGTCGCCGACGCCGAGCCCGACTGGGCGTACGGGCTGCCGGGCGAGACCAGCGTCGAGAACGGCCGTCAGGTGCTGATCACTGATGAGGGGGACGACCAGCACATCCTGCGTGCCGCCGTACAGGCGGGGCGGGTCGAGCACTTCGGCGTCGAGCAGCCGACGCTGACCGAGATCTTCAGGGGGGCCGTGGCGTGAACGGCATGCTGTTGGTGGCCGGACGTGAGATCCGGACACAGGTGCGGACCAAAGGGTTCTTCGTCGGGCTCGCCGTCACGGTGGTGCTGATCGTCGGGATCACGCTCGCGCCCAAGCTGCTCGGCGGACCGGACTCCTACACGGTCGGCCTGGTCGCCAGTCAGAAGCTGGACGTTCCGGGCAGCGGCGACGTCGAGCTCGAATGGCGGACCTACTCCGACGAGGCGGCCGCCAGGCGCGCGGTGCTCGACGGGGACGTGGACGCTGCCATGATCGGCGGGACCGCGGCGATCAGGGTGCTGTCCGACGGGGAGATCGACACCGAGCTCGGCCTGATGCTGCAGGCGGCCCACCGAGAGGCCCAGATCCAGGCGGCCGGAGTGCGGACCACGCCGCTGAGCATGGAGTCGATCGGCGTGGACACCCGCTATGAGGAGAGCCGCTCCCAGATGGCGTTCATGCTGGTGCTGATCCTGTTCATGCTGGTCGTCGGGACCCCCATGATGGTCGCGATGGGCGTGGTCGAGGAGAAGGGCAGCCGGATCGTCGAGATCCTGTTCACGTCGGTG
Source organism: Sphaerimonospora cavernae (assembly GCF_042435035.1). Taxonomy (NCBI): domain Bacteria; kingdom Bacillati; phylum Actinomycetota; class Actinomycetes; order Streptosporangiales; family Streptosporangiaceae; genus Sphaerimonospora; species Sphaerimonospora cavernae. The sequence goes on along the minus strand of NZ_JBHMQT010000021.1, from coordinate 84,000 downwards.
CGGCCCTGGCAACTCCTCGGCGGCAAGGTCCTCGGCCTCGGGGTGGTGGGCCTGATCAACCTGGTCGTCGTCCTGGCGGCGGGACTGGCCGCCGCTTTCGCCTCGGGCCTGGCGGTCGACTTCCCGCCGGGGATGGCCGGCATCGTGGCCGGGATCGTCGTGTGGTTCGTGCTCGGCTACGCGTTCTTCGCCGCGGTCGCCGCCGCGCTGGCCTCGCTCGTCTCCCGGCAGGAGGAGGTCGCCAACGTGCTGACGCCGATGACCATGACGATGTTCGCGTCGTACGGCGTCGCCGCCTACGCGGCCAAGGAACCCACGAGCCTGGTGGCGACGATCGCGTCGTACGTCCCGCCGTTCTCGTCGATGGTGATGCCGGTCCGGGCCACGGCGGCGGCGACGCCGGCCTGGGAGATCCTGCTGTCGGGCGCTTTGATGACCGCGGCGGTGGCCGGGACGGTGCTCTTCGCCGCCCGGGTCTACGAGCGCGCCGTGCTCCGCACAGGGGCCAGAGTACGGCTTCGCGAGGTCGTCGGATCTCGATAAACTGAGCAAGATCCTCTAAAAGGCGGGCTGAGCGGTGGATGACGGGCTGAGGCGGGCGCGCAGAGTCGTCAGGTGGACGATGTACGTCTCGCTCACCCTTCCCTGGTTCTTCGTCGCCCTGGCGACGCCGGCGGCGCTTGAGGCCGGGACGACGACATGGTTCCGGACGCTGGCTGCGGGGGCCGGGCTGGTGGTGTTCAGCTGGCTCTACGTCCGCATCGTTCGCGCGGTCCTGGATTATGAGTACGCCCGGCGGGACGTCGTGGTGGCCGCTGCCGTCTCCCTGGCGGCTGCGCTCATCGGGGGTTCTCAGATGATGGGCTGGGGATTCGTGCCCATCTCGTGGCTTTCGGTGGCCGCGCTGGGGGTCTCCCGGAGGTCCGCGTTCCTGCTCGGCGCGGGCACGGCCGTCGTCGTGACCCCGCTGACCACAATCGCGACGCTGCGGGGTCATGACCCCACGGTGCCGACGGCCGATCTCGCCCAACCCGGCGTCATCGTGGGCGTCATCGTCAGCATCCTCGGCTATCACCTGGCGATGTGCTGCATCTTCCCCTGGACCAACCGGCTGTGGGTGTGGATCTGGCGCCTCGCCGAGGAGGCGCACGCCGGCCGGGAGGCGCAGGCGCGGCTGGCCGTGGCCGAGGAACGGCTGCGCTTCGCCCGTGATCTGCACGACCTCGTCGGTCACCAGCTCTCGGCCATCGCGGTGAAAAGCGAGGTCGCCGTCCGGCTGAGCGCCGCCGACGTGGTCGCCGCCAGGGAGGAGATGAGCGCCGTGCGGGGCCTGGCCCGTACGGCTCTGCGTGAACTTCGGGAGGCCGTCAGGGGTTATCGCAGGCTCGACCTCACGGCGGAACTGGGCGCGGTGCGCGGGGTGCTGGAGGCCGCCGGGGTGAGCTGCCACCTTCACCTGCCCTACCGCGAGATGTCGCGGGAGGTCGCCCCGGTGTTCGCCTGGGTGGTCCGCGAGGCGGTCACGAACGTGCTTCGGCACAGCTCGGCCTCCCGATGTGACATCGTCCTGCGGCATTCCGAAAAGGAGGCGGTGCTCGAGGTGCGCAACGACGGGGTCGCACCGGTCGCTTCCAGGGACGCGGACGGCGGCGGGAACGGCCTGGCCGGGCTGACCGAGCGCATGGCGGAGATCGGCGGGACGCTGACCGCGCAGCCGACCGGATCGGGGGAGTTCACACTGCGCGCGGTCGCCCCGATGCCGGTCGCGTCCGCCGGCGCAGTCGAACGTGCCAAGGGCGGCGAGCAGGTCGAGGTGACGACGTGATCCGGGTCCTGCTGGCCGACGACGAGCGGCTGATCCGGGTGGCGATCGCCACGCTCCTCGGGCTCGAACCGGACATCGAGGTCGTCGCACAGGTCGGGCGGGGGGACGAGGTCGCGCAGGCCGTACGGGAGCACGAACCGGACGTGATCGTGCTGGACGTCGAGATGCCGGGCATGAACGGGCTGTCCGTGGCGGAGAGCCTCCCCGGGCGGGCCATGCTGATCCTGACCAGCTTCGCCCGACCCGGATATCTGCGGCGCGCCCTCGCGGCCGGGGTGCGCGGCTTCATCCCCAAGGACGCGTCCGCCGACGAGCTGGCGACGGCGATCCGGAAGGTGCACGCGGGCAGTCGCTATCTCGACCCGGAGATGGCGGCGGCGGCCATGACGGCGGGGGAGTGCCCGCTGACCCAGCGCGAGCGCGACGCGCTCGCGCTGGCGGCCGAGGGCGCACCGATCGCCAGGATCGCCGCGACCCTGCACCTTTCCGAGGGCACCGTGCGCAACTATCTGTCCAACGCGATCAGCAAGCTGGGCGCGGGGAACCGGATCACCGCGATCCGCGCCGCCCGGGAGATGGGCTGGATCTGAGATTCTCCGACCGTTCGGGTCGCGGGAGCCGGCGCCCGGAGGAACCTCGGCAGGAGAGGGGGTTCGGGGCCGGGCCGTTTTCTCAGGTCTCCGGTTGGAGTGAGCGGTGGAAGATGTGGGTGGCCGTCTCGATCAGCCCGTCGACGGGGGGTGCCGGGTCGGCGAGCACCCACTCGATCAGTAACTCGGTGATCGCTCCCGTCAGGCCGAGCGAGAGCAGGTGCAGGTCCGGGGGCAGGGCGTGCGGCACGTCGCCCACCGCGTTCTGGATGACCTGGCTGAACCCTTTCACCGCGAGCTGCCGCGCGCTGCTGAGGACGTCGCCGGCGCGGCGTACCTCGAGGTGCATGAGTCGCGCCCGCCGTACGTCCATGGTGACGAACCGGATGTATTCCCCTACCCCCGCCAATATCCGGTCGTTCAGGGTGGGTGCCGCCTTCTCGACTGCCCGGCTCACCGCGTCCAGGGTCTCCTCGACGCAGCGCTCGTAGACCGCGCGCATCAGCTCGTCGCGATTGGTGAAGCACTCGTAGAAGGCACGGTTCGAGATGCGGGCCGTGGAGCAGAGCCGCTCGATGGTCGTGTCATGGAAACCCGGCTGAGCGAACAATGTGTACGCCGCCGTGATCAGCCTCTCCCTTCGATCGGCGAGCCTCTGCTCGGCTGTCATCCCCCGATAGTCACGCCCTGCCACTTGTTCACCTCGCCATGTCAGGACCCCCCAAACACATCATTATGACCCCAAGATCCTTTTTATGGAAGTATCGGCAAATCCGTACTTTCCAGTCATGCCAAAGACGCCGAAAGGGTTGACAGCGCGGTCAAGTTGACACTCTGCTACCGCAGCAGGCCTCGCTCGAGGGCGGTCGTGACGGCGGCGGTGCGGTCTGAAACACCCAGCTTGGTGAAGATCCGTAGCAGATGGGTCTTGACGGTGGTCTCGCTGATGAAGAGTGCCTTGCCGATGTCGGCGTTGGTCAGCCCCCGTGCGACGAGCGCCAGCACCTCCGTCTCGCGCTTGGACAGCGACCCCGTGACGGGGCTGCGCAGGTGGGTGACCAGCTTGGTGGCCACGGAGGGGGACAGCACGGTCTCGCCTCGCGCGGCCGAGGCGATGGCGGCCAGCAGGTCCGCCCGGGAGGTGTCCTTCAGCAGGTAGCCCGTCGCGCCCGCCTCGACGGCCCGCACGATGTCCTGGTCGGTCTCGTACGTCGTCAGCACGATGATGCGGCTCGCCGGCCGGTCGGCCAGGATCCGCCTGGTCGCCGCCACGCCGTCCCCGCCGGGCATCCTGAGGTCCATCAGGATCACGTCGGGCGTCAGTACGGCGGCGAAGGCCACCGCCTCGTCGCCGGACCCGGCCTCGCCGACGACGGTGACGTCCGGATCGGACTCCAGCATGCCCCGCAGACCCTCTCGTACGACGGGGTGGTCGTCCACGATCAGCAAACGAATCACGGCAAGATCACACTCCTGATTTGCGGTGCATGGTGACGGTGAGGGCGGCGCCCCGGCCGGGGGACGACTCGATGGCGAACGTGCCGCCTTCCTGCTCGACCCGGGTGCGCATCGACCGCAGGCCGAATCCCTGAGCGTCGTCGTCGGCGCGGAAGCCCACGCCGTTGTCGTGCACCGTCAGCGTCGCACCGGTCTCGCCATACCGCAGGGACACCGCGACCGACGAGGCCGACGCGTGCTTGCGCACGTTCGCCAGGCCTTCCTGGGCGGCCCTGATGAACACGACCTCGGTGCTCGGCGACAACGGAACGGAGGCGCCCTCGACCGTGAAGGAGGCGTTGATGCCCAGCTCCTCGCCGAGCCTCCCGGTGACCCGCCGCAGCGCCTCCTCCAGCGAGGACCCGTCGAGCGGCACGGGAGCGAGCTCCGCGATCAGGGCGCGGGCCTCGGCCAGATTCTCCCGGGCGGTCCGCACGGCCAGCGCCAGGTGACGTGACGGGTCCGCCTGGGCCTCGGCGGCCTGGATGAGCATGATGATGCTGGTGAAGCCCTGGGCGAGGGTGTCGTGGATCTCCCCGGCCAGCCGTGCGCGTTCGGCCAGGGCGCCGCGTTCGGCCGACAGCCGGGCCACCTCGATCCGGCTCGCCCTGAGCTCCTCGATCAGATGGGCGCGTTCCGCGCTCTGCTTGATGATCCGGACGATCCACGGGCCGAAGATCAGCGCGAACGTGGCGCCGATCGCCGCCGTCACCACGAAGATCGCCAACTCCGTCACGCTCGTCTCCCCCCGGACCGCGAACTGCACCCCGGGCGCGAAGTTGAGCAGGAGCACCGCGATGACCGCGGTGCGCAGACGCAGCATCATGAACGCCTGCGGGCAGAGGGCGAACAGCGTGAACGAAGCGGGCTGGGAGATGATCGAGGCCGGGACGAAGGCCAGGAGGATCAGCGCCCAGTAGAGGAGCCTGCGCCCGCTGTCGTCGTCGTCGCCCTCCCTGATCGCGGGACGGCCGAGCAGCAGATAGGCGATGGTGCACAGGAGCAGCAGCGTGATCGTGGTCGCCCTGGCCCAGGCCGGGACGTCGGAGTCCAGGATCACGGAGAAGATCGCCACGGCCAGGGCGACGGCGAAGAGCGCCTCCCACGCCCGCGAGGCCTCCCACGCGTGCGAGCCGGACGCTCCGGCGCCCGGCTCGCTGTCCGCCGTGCCGTACGGAGTCATCCGTCGCGGCGGCCCTTCCAGCGGAACGTCGTCAGGCACAGTACGAGACCTCCGATGAGCCAGGCGGCGAGGATCAAGGCTACGCGATCCAGTTCGTACGACTTCGTCAGCTCCAGGGCGGCCCCCGCATCGCCCAGGAACACCGACCGGAAGCCCTGGCACATCCACCTCAGCGGGAACACCGACGAGACATTGATCAACCATTCGGGCAGCTGGGTGAACGGGATGAAGACCCCCGAGATGAACTGCAGCACCACGAACGGCATGGTGATCACGGCGGCCGCGCTCTTGGCCGAGCGGGGCAGGCTGCTCACCGCGATGCCGAGCAGGGCGGCTCCCGACACGCCGAGCAGGAACACCCAGGAGAACGTCACCCAGCTCGACGCCTTCGACGGCAGGTCCAGATCGTACAGAAAGACGCCGATGGCGAGCAGGATCACGGTCTCGAGCAGCGCGATGACCAGCACGTTGAGCACCTTGCCGATGAAGTAGGCGGCACGTGGTATAGGCGTGCCCGCCAGCCGCTTCAGCGTGCCGTCATCGCGGTCACCGGCGATGCCGATGCCGAGGTTCTGGAAACCGGCGCCCATCACGCCGGCGCCGAGCAGACCCGCGGTGTAGAGCTGGGAGACCGTGATTCCGGTCCCCTCCATGCTGCCGGAGAAGATCGAGCCGAACAGCACGAGGAAGATGATCGGTAAGGACAACGTGAAGATGACGGCGTCCTTCTCCCGGAAGAACATCTTGTTCTCGATGGCGCCGCGGGCCAGGCCGAGTCTCAGGACGGACGGCAGCGGCCGGACGGCGGTCGCGCTACGGGTGGCGGCCGTGGTGGTTTCTGTCATGGGAGCCTCAGCAATCGGGACGGGAAGATTTCGGGTCAGTTGGCGGAGGGCTCGATGAGCCGCAGATAGATGTCCTCCAGCGTCGGGCGGGTGACGGTGAGGCCGGGGACCTCGCCGTCGAACCGCCGGGAGAGATCCAGCACGGTCCTGGTCGGGGTGTCGGTCTCCACCGAGCCGTCGGCCCAGGTCACCAGGGCCTTGGCGGCCTCCCGGCCGCCCAGCGTCGCGGGCGTTCCCTCGGCGACGATCCGGCCTCGCGCGACGACCGCGACCCGGTCGGCGAGCGCCTCGGCCTCGTCCAGATAGTGCGTGGTCAACACGATCGTCGTGCCGTCGTGCGCCAGGCCCTCGATCAGCTCCCAGAACTGCCGCCGCGCCTCCGGGTCGAAACCGGTGGTCGGCTCGTCGAGGAACAGCAGCTCGGGGGAGCCGATGATGCCGAGCGCGACGTCCACCCGCCTGCGCTGACCTCCGGACAGCTGGCGTACCCGCTTGCCGGCCTTCGCGGTGAGCCCGACCTTCTCGATGACCTCGTCCGGATCGCGCGGATTGGGGTAATAGCCGGCGAAATGCCGTACGGTCTCCCGGACGGTCAACTCGGCCGCGTCGTTGGCCGTCTGCAGGACGATGCCGACCCGCGACCGCCACTGCCTGGTCGGCCGGGCCGGGTCCACGCCGAGCACGCTGACCTCGCCGGTGTCGCGGGAGCGGTACCCCTCGAGGATCTCCACCGTCGTCGACTTGCCCGCGCCGTTCGGGCCGAGGATGGCGAACACCTCGCCCTGCCTGATGTCCAGGTCGAGGCCCGCGACCGCTTGGACGTCGCCGTACCGCTTCGTCAGGCCGCGCACTTCAATCGCGTTTGTCATGCCTCAAGCGTCCACGCCGTACGGCTCCCGCGACACCACCGGCGGAATGAACCTCGATGTCCTCCGACCGGTGGACAGCGCCCTCGGCCGTCCTCGGCCGTTTGACGTACGCCGAAACGCCCATCGAGGGCTTGGGTCGTGTCCCTGGAACGCCTTAGAACAGGGTGTCGGTGCGCTCGATGCCGCGCAGGGCGTCGTAGTCGAGGATGACGCAGTCGATACCCCGGTCGGCAGCCAGGACGCGGGCCTGTGGCCTGATCTCCTGGGCGGCGAAGATCCCCTTGACCGGGGCCAGGCGGGGATCGCGGTTGAGCAGCTCCAGATAGCGGGTCAACTGCTCAACGCCGTCAATTTCGCCACGTCGTTTGATTTCGACGGCGACGGTGCCGCCGAGTTCGTCGCGGCACAGGATGTCCACCGGACCGATCGCCGTCATGTACTCCCGGCGGATCAGCGTCCAGCCGTCGCCGAGTGTGGTGATGTGCTCGGCGAGGAGCTCCTGCAGATGCGCCTCGACGCCGTCCTTCCGCAGCCCGGGGTCGACGCCCAGCTCGTGGCTGTAGTCGTGCAGGACCTCCTCAATGGTCAGCACGAGCTTCTCGCCGGACTTGCTGTGCACGACAGACCACGTGAGCACGCCGTCGATGGTCTCCTCGCGGAGCTTGCAGGGCGGGCTCATCCAGTTGAGCGGCTTGTACGCCCGGTCGTCAGCATGCACACTGACCGATCCGTCCGCCTTTATCAGGATCAGTCGGGGCGCCATCGGTAGATGGGCCGTCAGCCTTCCCATGTAATCCACGCTGCACCGAGCGATGACCAGCCGCATGAGCGCCAACACTACCTGGGTTACGGGCGCCGGGGGGTGCTCTGCGAGACTGACTGGCATGAAGCGGACGTTCGAGACGGTCGGGGTCGTCGGGCTCGGGACGATGGGCGCCGGGATCGCGGAGGTGTTCGCCCGCGCCGGGCTGCGCGTGACCGGCGTCGAGGCCGACGAGAACGCGCTGTCCAGAGGCCGCGGCCATCTGGAGAGCTCGACGGGCCGGGCCGTCGCCCGGGGCAGGATGACCTCCGAGCAGCAGCGGGAGGTTCTCGAGCGGATCGCCTTCACCACCTCCCGTGAGGATCTGGCCGACGCCGACCTCGTGGTCGAGGCCATCCCGGAGATCATGGAGTTCAAACGCGACCTGTTCGCCGATCTCGACCGCATCTGCAAGCCGTCGGCGGTGCTGGCGACCAACACGTCCTCCCTGTCGGTGACCGCGATCGCCGCCACCACCTCCCGCCCCGGGCAGGTGATCGGCATGCACTTCTTCAACCCGGCGCCGGTCATGCGGCTGGTCGAGGTGATCAGGACGGTCGTCACCGAGGAGGGGCTGCCCGCCGAGATCGCGGAGCTCGCCCGGCGGCTCGGCAAGACGCCCGTCGTCGCGGGCGACCGGGCCGGGTTCGTCGTCAACCGGCTGCTGCTCGGCTATCTCAACCACGCGTGCCATCTGCTCCAGTCCGGGCTGGCCGGCCGGGACGACATCGACACGGCGATGAAGCTGGGCGTGGGCCTGCCGATGGGGCCGTTCACGCTGCTCGATCTGATCGGCCTGGACACCTCCTACGAGGTGTGCGAGGTGCTGTTCCGGGAGAGCCGCGACCGCCGTCACGCGCCCGCGCCGATCCTCCGTGAGCTCGTGACCGCCGGACTGCTGGGCCGCAAGACCGGGCGGGGGTTCTTCTCCCACGCCGGCGAGGGTACGGCTCCCGCCCCCGAGGCGCTGTCGAAGCCGGCGATCTCGCTGGTCGGCATCGTCGGCGACGGGCCAGCCGCGGCGTCATTCGCCGCCGGTCTCGACACCGCCGGGTTCAAGGCCGTGCTCGCCGAGGCGTCCGACCTCGGCCCGGTGGCCGACGCCGACCTCGTCATCGTGCTGTCGGACGCCCCCGTCGTCGAGCTCGCCGTACGGCTCCCGCGTCCCGAACGGCTCGTGGGCCTGCACCTCGTGGGCGAGAGCGTGACCGAGGTGGTGTCGACCGTGCTCACCTCCGCGGAGGCGGTGACCGCGGTGTGCGATCTCGTGACCGTGCTGGGGCGTACCCCGGTGCGCTGCGCCGACCGGGCGGGGCTCGTGGTCAACGCGCTGCTCTACCCGTACTTGAACGACGCGGTGCGGATGCTGGAGTGCGGGTACGCGACCGCGGCCGACATCGACGAGGCGATGCGGCTCGGCTGCGGCTACCCGGCCGGGCCGTTCGAGATGCTGGACGAGATCGGCCTGGCGAAGGTCAGGGACGGCCTGCGCGCGCTCTACGCCGAATATCGCGACCCCGCCTTCGCACCCGCGCCCCTGCTGGATCAGCTCGTGACCGCCGGGGTGCCGAGCATCCGGTCGGCCGGGTAGGCCAGCACGTCGCCGGTGACGGTGAGCCGGACCAGCTCGCCGGGCACCGGCAGGTCCTGGCCCAGGACCCGGGCGGTGACCCGCGGCCCGTCCGGCAGGAGGTCCAGCCGGACGGCGGCGTCGTGGCCGAAGAAGCTGACGTCGGCGACCTGCGCCCCGACTCCGGCGGCGTCGGCGAAGGGATGCAGCCGGATCTGCTCCGGACGGATCAGCACCGCGCCGCGCCGCGGCTGCGCCGACGCTTCGGCGGCACCGTCCGAGTCGCGGAGCGGGAGGACGCCGAGAGCGCACTCGGCTTCGCCGTCTCGCAGGTCCGCCGGGAGGAGCACGGACTCTCCGACGAAGCCGGCGACCCCGGTGTCGCATGGATACCTGTAGAGCTTCGCCGGGGCGTCGAGCTGGATGAGACGGCCCTGCCGCATCACGGCCACCTGGTCGGCCAACGACAATGCCTCGGCCTGGTCGTGGGTGACCAGCACGGCGGTGGCCGAGGTCTCCCGGAGCGCCTGGACCACGGCCCGCCGGGTCCCCTCGCGCAGGCCCGCGTCCAGGGAGGAGAAGGGCTCGTCGAGGAGGACGACCGAGGGCCCGGGGGCCAGTGCCCGGGCCAGTGCGACCCGCTGCTGCTGACCGCCGGAGAGCTCGTGCGGGAACCGGGAGGCGAGCCGCCGGTCCAGGCCGACCAGGTCGAGCAGCTCTGGCACGCGCTCGCCCGCCCTGCGTGCGGAGCGGGGCAGCCCGAAGGTGATGTTGGCGGCCACGGAAAGGTGCGGGAACAGGGCGCCCTCCTGGGCCACATAGCCCACCCGCCGCCGCTGTGGCGGGACCGACCTTCCCGGGGCGAACACCGTCTGGTCGCCGATGGCGATGGCGCCGCCGTCGGGATCGGCGAAGCCGGCGATCAGCCGCAGCAGGGTGGTCTTCCCGCAGCCCGAGGGTCCGAGCACGGCGGTGAGGCTCCCAGCGGGGACGTACAGGTCGATTCCTTCGAGCACGGATGTGGTCCCGAAAGACTTGGTGACCCCGGTGATGGTCAGCGCTGTCATGCACGCGATCCTTTCCTCGCCTCTCGGACTTTCGCCTCTCGGGAGAGCAGGTAGGTGGCCGGTGCCGAGATCAGCACCATGAGCGCCGCGTAGGGAGCGGAGGCGGCGTAGGCGATGCTGTCGCTGTGGCTCCAGAACTGGGTCGCGAGCGTGTGCGTGCCGATGGGCGCGAGCAGCAGCGTGGCCGTCAACTCGGTGACGATGGCGATGAAGACCAGGGCGGTTCCCGCGCCCAGGCCCGGGGCGATCAGCCGCAGTGTGACCCGCCGGAAGGTGGCCGACCGCCCGGCGCCGAGGGCGTGCGCGACGTCCTCGAGCGCCGGGGGCGCCTGGGCCAGCGCGGACCGGACGTTCACCATGGTCCGGGGCAGGAACAGGATCGCGTAGGCCGTCAGCAGCAGCGCCGTCGTCTGGTAGAGCACGGGGGTGAGTCGGATCGCGATCGTCACCAGCGCGAGCGCCACGACGATGCCGGGCAGCGCGTTGCCGAAGTAGGTGCTGCGTTCCAGGATCACGCTGAGCCGGCCGGGCCGGCGGACGCACAGCCAGGCCACCGGCAGCGCGATGACCGTGGTGAGGATCGCGCCGGCCGCTCCCAGCCCGACCGAGGTCAGCGTGGTCGTGGCCAGCATCCCGACCGGGAAGGCCGACGAGCTTCCCATCGTCAGCCAGTAGCCCAGGCTGCCCAGCGGTACGCCGAGCGCGAGCGCGATCAGCACGCCCAGGCCGAGCAGTACGGGAGCGGTGCCGCGGCCGAGCCGCGTCCGCGGGGAGGGGCGGGCCGATCCGGCTCCCAGGCGCGCGTAGCGGGCCCGCCCGCGCAGTCTCAGTTCGGCAAGGAGGAGCAGCAGGCACAGCACTACCAGCACTCCCGCGAGCATGTTGGCGGCGGGACCGTTGAACGTCGACTGGTACTGGTCGTAGATCGCCGTTGTGAAGGTGGGGAAGCGCAGCATCTGCAGCGCTCCGAACTCCGCCAGCAGGTGCAGGCTGATCAGCAGCGAGCCGCCGAGCAGGGCGGGCCGCAACTGGGGCAGGACGACCCGCAGGAAGGTCCGCCAGGGGGAGTGCCCGAGCGCGTGTGCGGACTCCTCCAGCGCCGGGTCGAGACCGCGCAGCGCGGCGGCGACCGGGAGGTAGACCAGCGGGAAGTACGAGAGCGTGACGATGAGCAGGGCGCCGCCATATCCGGTGGCCCCGGGCATGAGCGACACCCAGCCGAAGCTGTTGACGAACGCGGGGATGGCCAGCGGGGCCACCAGCAGCACGTTCCACACCCGGCGGCCGGGGAGTGTGGACCGCTCGACCAGCCAGGCCGCGCTCACTCCGATCACCGCGCAGAGCAGCACGCAGCCGGCCGCGAGCCGGACGGTGTTCCACAGCAGTTCCCCTGTGCGTGGCCGGAAGACGAGCCGGGCCGCCTCCGTCGGGCCGATGCTCGCCGAGTAACCGACGACGAAGCACAGCGGGATCAGCGCGATCAGCGACACGGACACGGCGGCGGCCAGCATCAGCGGCGGGTAGGACCGCTCCGTCCGGCCTGTCCCCGTTCTGCGCTTCATGCGCTTCATGTCGGGAAAGCGTACGGCGGGGCTCTCCCCGTTGACGCCGCGGGGGGCGCGCTCGGGGGAGGGCCGGACGGGTGCGTGGCGCATCTGGGGCCCGAAGCCTTAGAGCAGCCCGGCCTGCTGCATCAACTCGACCACCTTGGGGCCGTTGAGGGTGGCCACGTCGATGGCGGGCGGGTCGAGTTCGCTGAGCGGCTTGAGCGCGGGGTTGGCGGGCACGTCGCTGGCGATGCTGTATTCCAGTGCCTTGCTGTCGGACAGGATCCGCTGGCCGTTCTCGCCGGTGAGATACTTCACCAACTGCTGGGCCTGCGCCTGGTGCTTGCTCGACTTCAGCACGCCCGCGCCGGAGATGCTCACGAACGCTCCGGGGTCCTTGCCGCCGAAGAACTTCAGCTCGGTGTCGGCGCTGTTCGCCCCGGACTCCGCCCGGTCCTTGTACCAGTAGTAGTGATAGATCACCCCGGCCTGGATCTCGCCGGCGTTGACCGCCTTCATGACGGCGCCGTTGCCCTGGTAGATCTTCGCGTTGGCCTTCAGGCCCTTGAGCCAATCCGCCGCCGCCTGCTCCCCCTTCACGGCGACGACCGCGCTGACGATCGCCTGGAAGTCGGCGCCGCCGGCCGCGACGCCGACCTTGCCCTGCCACTCCGGCGTGGCGACATCCATGATCGATGCGGGGAGCTGGTCGGGAGTCAGCGCCTTGGAGTTGTACGCGAGCACGGTCGCCCGGGCGGCGAAACCCACCCAGTTATGGCTCGACGGGACATACTGCGCGGGCACCTGGGCCACGGTCGCGTCGTCGACCTTCGAGAACCTCCCGTTGCCGTCCACCAGCGTCATGGCGGGGGAGTTCTCGGTCAGGAACACGTCGGCGGGTGAGGCGTCCCCTTCCTGGACGAGCTGGTTCGCCAACTCGAAGTCCTTGCCGGAGCGGATGTCGACCTTGATGCCGGTCTCCTTGGTGAAGCCCGCCACCATGGCCTCCACGAGGTCGTCGTGCTGGGCGTTGTACAGCGTGAGCGTGCCGGCGTCCGACTCCGAAGGGTCGTTCCCGCAGGCCGCCGTCAGCATGGTGAGTGCGGCGATTCCCGCCACGACCGGAGCCAGTCGCCTCAAACGTCGCATCATCGTCCTTGCCTCTCGGGGGGAGGAGCATCGGCTGGATCCGCCGACCAACATCTTAGGTTAGGCATACCTTATACACACTTCTGGGTGTCTCGACGGGGACCCCTGTAAGAATGAGGACCGGAACAATGAGGACCGATCCGCCGTTGCCCCCGCACATGCAGCTCACCCGAGGACCGTTGCCATGAGCCCCCGCCGTGCCAGACGCCGTGACCCGTTCCAGCGCCCGGGCGGGCGCGGTGCCGTACGGCCGATAACCTCGGTTCCGGGAGTGGACCGGATCGAGTCCGCGTCCGACGGGGACTGGGTCGTACGGGACGTGCCGGGCGCCGCTCCGGCCAGGACCTATCGCTGCCCGGGATGTGAGCAGGAGATCCGGCCCGGACTGCCGCACATCGTGAGCTGGCCCGCCTGGCCGGGCGGCGAGGAGGAGCGGCGGCACTGGCACACCGCCTGCTGGCGGAACCGGACCAACCGGGGCCCGGGGCGCCGCCGTTACTGAGCAGTCAGCCGGTAATCACAGGAACATCAAGCAAGGGGTTCGCGTGGGTACGGACATCAGAGCGTCCACGGTGCTGGCGGCTCGGCGGGAGAACATCGAACTGCACACGGCCGACGGGCTGACGCTGGTCGGCGAGCTGGCGCTGCCGGCGAGCCGGCCGCCGGTCGCGACGCTGGTCTGTCTGCACCCGCTGCCCACGCACGGCGGCATGATGGACAGCCATGTGCTGCGCAAGGCGTCCTACCGCCTGCCGGAGCTGGCCGATCTGGCCGTGCTCCGTTTCAACACGCGGGGTACGACCTCCGAGCGCGGGACCTCGCAGGGGTCCTTCGCCGAGGGGGAGGGCGAGCGGTGGGACGTGGCCGCGGCCCTGGAGTACGTCGACTTCCACGATCTGCCGAATCCGTGGCTGGTGGGCTGGTCGTTCGGCACCGAGCTGGCCCTGAAGTGGGGACGCGACCCGATCGTGGCCGGCGCCATCCTGCTCTCGCCTCCGTTGCACCGGGCGACCGACGAGGATCTCGACGCCTGGGCGGCCTTCGGCCGGCAGCTGGTCGCGCTGGTGCCCGAGTTCGACGACTACCTGCGGCCGGCGGAGGCCGCACCGCGCTTCGCGCGGGTGCCGCGGGCGGAGGTAGTCGGGGTCGAGGGGGCCAAGCATCTGTGGGTCGGTGAGCCGTACGTGCGGATCGTGCTCAACGAGATCGTCAGCCGGGTGAACCCGGCGGCGGTCCCACTGCCCACCACTGTCTGATCCCGCCACCGTCTGATCCCGGGCCGGCGGCGTCGTCGCCGCGAGGATGTCACGATCCAACGATGAAGCAGGGCCCGGCGATGATGTCCGCCGGGCCCTGCTCAGTCAGCCGTCACGAATTTTGCGCCTGCCTCGTCGGCGCGGCGGTTACTCCTGCCACCACTCCGAGTCGTCGTCGCTCTTGGCGGCCGGTGCGGGCGCCGGGGCCGACGACACGGACGGCGTCTCGCTGACGGACGGCGCGGCCGACAGGGCCGGCTTGGCCGGGGCGGCCGCGACGGGAGCCGGCTCGGAGTCCATGCCGGGCAGCGGGGCGCCGCCGAGCAGCTGCCGGAGCTGGGCGAGGTGGCTGGTGATGCTGTCGCGCTGGCGGGTGAGCTCGTCCACCTGACGCTGCATCGAGGTGCGGGTGCGCTCGGCCTCGTTCTTGGAGTCGGTCACGATCGACTCGGCGCTCGCCTTCGCCTCGGCGACGAGCTGGTCCGCGTTCTTGCGCGCGTTGGCGAGCAGCTGCTTGGCGTGGGTGTCGGCCTCGCGGCGGGTCTGCTCGGCCTGCTGGGTGGCCTTGGCCGCGCGCTGCTCGGCGGTGGCGGCCCGCTGCTCCGCCTCGGCGACCAGCTTCTGGGTGTTGGCCTGGGCGGTGGCGTGGCGCTCGGCCTCCTGGCGCTCGGCCTCCTCGCGGCGGGCGGCGAGCTGGATCTCGAACTCCGCCTCGTCCTGCGCCCGCTTGGCCTCGGACTCCTCCAGGATCCGCTGTGCCTGGGCCCGCATCTCGTCGGCCTGCCGCTTGGCCGTGGTGAGGACCTCGTCGCGCTCGCGCTTGGTGGAGGCCCGCAGCTGGGCGACCTCGCGCTCCGTCGTGGTGCGCAGCTTGGCGATCTCCCGCTCGGCGTCGGCCCGCTTCTCCGCGACCTCGTGGTCGGCGGTGGCGCGAATCTTGGCGACCTCACGCTCGGTGGTGGCGGTCAGTTCGTCGGCCTCACGCCTCGCGGTCGAGCGGATCTCCTCGGCGTCGCGGTCCGCGCTGGTCCGCATCTCCTCGACCTCGCGGGTGGCGAGCGCCCGCTTCTCCGCCGCCTCGTTCTCCGCGGCGGCCCGCAGGTCCGCGGCGTCCACCTTGGCCGCGGCCCGGATCTCGTTCGCCTCGGACCTGGCCGCCTGCACGAGCTCGGTGGCCTGCTCCTCCGCCAACCGCAGCAACTGCTCAATCCGGGCGCCCAGTCCCGAGTAGGTCGGGCGCTCCTGCTCCTGGAGCTGGCGCTTCGTTTCGGACAGCTCCCGCTGAAGGGTGCCGACCTGCTCCTTGGCCTGACGCAGGTCGGTGTCGATTGTCTTCAGGTGGTCGTGGACCTGGTGCCGGTCATAGCCCCGGAGCACCACGTCGAATTCGCGAGAAGGGGCGTCTTCGAAGAAGTTGTTGAGCTGGGCGTCGATGTCGGACTGCATGGGGCTCGATCCTGGGTTGTCGAGACGGCTACAGAGGGCCGGACGGGAGGTGGATATCCGAGGCGGGGGAGCCTATGAGCACCCGCGTCCGGTGATACGCCAGCGTACTCCGGTGCTGCGGGATTGGAGGCTCCCTCCGACTTTCTGCGCGAGTTGTTACGTATGAACGTTTCTTGCGTTACGCGTTACGGGTTCGAGTCAACGCCGGGCTGTCTGCACGAGTTCCGTAAGG
Organism: Sphaerimonospora cavernae; assembly: GCF_042435035.1. Taxonomy (NCBI): domain Bacteria; kingdom Bacillati; phylum Actinomycetota; class Actinomycetes; order Streptosporangiales; family Streptosporangiaceae; genus Sphaerimonospora; species Sphaerimonospora cavernae. Next base: position 68,122 of record NZ_JBHMQT010000021.1, on the reverse strand, counting down.
ACTCCTCCCACGTCCTTGGGGTGCAGAAACGCGATCGATGCCCCCATCGACCCATGCCGGGGCCGCTCGTCGATCAGCCTGACGCCCTTCGCGCCGACCTCCTCGAGGGCCTTGGCGACGTCCGCGACGCCGTACCCGATATGGTGCACGCCTTCGCCCCGCTTGGCGAGGAACTTACCCACCACCGTGTCGGGGTGCAGCGGCTCCATCAGCTGGACGTACGAGGCGCCCTGCGCGCCGTCCGCCACGTGCAGCATGGCCTCGCGGACCCCCTGCTCCTCGTTGATCTCCCGGCTCACCACCGTCAGCCCGAACGTGGACTCGTAGAACTCGATTTTCTCTTCGAGGTCGTGGCATGCGATGCCGACATGATCGATCCTGAGCAGCATGTCTCTCCATTCGCGCATGATCAAGCCGGGCTGCCGCGGGCCGCCCGAATACTCCCTGGGTATCGTGACACGGTCGCCCTGATCCTCGTCATGGAGGTCCCGATGTCTGGTTCCGTCATCGTCGCCGGAGCTCGTACGCCAATTGGACGGCTGCTGGGCTCGCTCTCCGGCCTGTCCGCCGCCGAACTCGGCGGCGTCGCCATCAAGGCCGCCCTGTCGCGGGCAGGTGTCGCACCCGACCAGGTGCAGTATGTGATCATGGGGCAGGTGCTCCAGGCAGGCTCTGGGCAGATCCCGTCCCGGCAGGCCGCGGTGCACGCGGGCATCCCCATGACGGTCCCGTCCCTGACGATCAACAAGGTCTGCCTGTCCGGCCTGGACGCGATCGCGCTGGCCGACCAGCTCATCCGCGCCGGGGAGTTCGACATCGTCGTCGCCGGTGGCATGGAGTCGATGACCAACGCCCCGCATCTGCTGCCCGGCCTGCGCAAGGGCGTCAAGTACGGCAACGCCGGCGTGCTGGACTCGATGGCCTTCGACGGGCTCACCGACGCGTTCGACCAGGTCGCGATGGGAGAGTCCACCGAGCGGCACAACACGCGGCTGGGCCTGACCCGCGAGGAACAGGACGAGTACTCGGCCAGGTCGCACCGGCTCGCCGCAGAGGCGACCGAGAAGGGCCTGTTCGACGACGAGATCGTCCCCGTGCCCGCGCCCGGGAAGCGGGAGCCGGTCATGGTCACCGCTGACGAGGGCATCCGACCGGACACCACCGTCGAGACCCTGGCCAAGCTGCGCCCCGCGTTCACCAAGGACGGCACGATCACGGCCGGTTCCTCCTCGCAGATCTCCGACGGCGCCGTGGCCGTGGTGGTCATGTCCCGGACCAAGGCCGAGGAGCTGGGCCTGGAGTGGCTGGCCGAGATCGGCGCGCACGGCAACGTGGCCGGCCCGGACAACTCGCTGCAGTCGCAGCCCGCTAACGCGATCAAGCACGCCTTGGCCAAAGAGGGCCGCACGACGGGCGATCTCGACCTGGTGGAGATCAACGAGGCGTTCGCGCAGGTCGTGCTGCAGTCCGTCAAGGAGCTGGGGATCGATCTCAACAAGGTCAACGTGAACGGCGGCGGCCTCGCTCTCGGCCACCCGATCGGCGCGTCCGGCGCCCGCATCGTGCTGACGCTGGCGCACGAGCTCCGGCGCCGCGGCGGTGGCCTCGGCGCGGCCGGCCTGTGCGGCGGCGGCGGCCAGGGCGATGCCCTGATCATCCACGTGCCCTCCCGGTAGTGGTGATCCGGCTCCATGGGAATGACCCGGTCGTGGACGGGTCGAACGCGGGGAGCCGGAAGCTCGCAGCCGAGGCGATGCTGGGCCGGCCGCGGGCCGTCGCGCGGCTGATCTCGCTGATCGAGAAAGCCGTCGCCGGTCCCGATCGCGCGCCGGACGCGGGTACGGCCTTGCGCGCGGTCATGGCCGGACTGGCCACGGGGACACGTGAGCCGTACCGGGCGTGGGTGATCGGCCTGACCGGCGCTCCCGGCGTGGGCAAGTCCACGACCACGAGCATGCTCATCCGGACGTTGCGCGGCCGCGACGCCCGGGTGGGCGTGCTGGCGGTGGACCCGTCCAGCCCGTTCACCGGAGGGGCCCTGCTCGGCGACCGCGTACGGATGCAGGAGCACGCGACCGATCCGGACGTCTTCATCCGCAGCATGTCCAGCCGGGGTCACCTCGGCGGGCTGGCCTGGGCCACGCCGCAGGCGCTTCGGGTGCTGGAGGCGGCCGGGTGCGACGTGATCCTGGTCGAGACGGTCGGGGTGGGGCAGGCCGAGGTGGACATCGCCAGACTGGCCGACACCACCGTCGTGCTGCTCGCTCCCGGCATGGGGGACGGCGTGCAGGCCGCCAAGGCGGGCATCCTGGAGATCGCGGACGTGTTCGTGGTCAACAAGGCGGATCGCGAGGGCGCTCGGGCGACCGTACGCGAACTGCGGAACATGGTGAGCCTCGCGACGGCGCCGTGGCGGCCCCCTGTCGTGTCCACCGTCGCCGTCAGGGGCGAGGGCGCCGACGAACTGTCGGCCGCGCTGGACGGGCACCTGGCGTACCTGGAGGAGTCCGGCGAGGCGCGCCGCCGCCGGCTGGCCCGCGCGAGGGACGAGATCGAGGCCATCGCGCTGGCCCGGCTCCGGTCCCGGTTCTCCGGACTCCACGGTGACCGGCTCGACGCCCTGGCGGAACGTCTGCTGGCCGCGGAGATCGACCCTTACACCGCCGCCGACGATCTCGTCGCCGCCGTCGCCCACGCTGAGATTTAGCTCAGGGTTTGGCGGCGTGGTCGATGACGACGGTCGTGAAGCCGAGGGACTTCAACATGCCCTCGAGCATGGCCCTGGTGTTCCGGTCGGCCCGGTCGCGCAGGTCGCTGGCCGCGGCGGCCTCAGAGATCTTCCGCTCGGCCAGCAGGTAGAGCTCCTGCTGGTCCCGCGGAGACGACGACAGCAGGTCGGAGATGCGGTCGAGGAGCCCACGCTGCTGGGCGAAGACGTACGACCGCTTGTTGTCCAGATTGGCCTTCTCCAGTTCGGCGTGCGGCAGCCGTACGGACACGGCCGAGCGGTCAGGAGAGACCGTGACGGCGTCCTTGGACAGGCCGGAGAAGTCGACGTAGGCGTCGACTCTGCCCGCGCCGATGAACAGGGTCCTGCTGCCCTTGATGGCGTCGGGGAGAAAGGCGGCGTCCTTCTCCAGGTCGACCACGACCTGGAAGTCGCCGGTCGCGGCCTCGAAACGACTCAGATCCTGCATCGACCGCAGCAGCACAGGGCCGCTGCGGTCGACGATCCGCTCCCCGAGTGGGTCCAGCCAGGACCAGGTGAGCCGCGCGCCGGCCACGACGAGGAGGACCGCGAAGAGTAGGCCGGCCGGCCACCGCCAGGCCCGGCGGGAACGCCGGGAGGCGGTGCCGGGCGGCGTCTGCGGCGTCTGCGGCGTCTGCGCGGGAGGGGATGACGTCTGCCGAGCCCCGGGTTGGCCGGCAGGAGTGCGGCGGGCTGGAGGTCGACGGTCCACGGGGGGAATCTTCCCGCTATTCCGCCGATTGCACCCCTCCTCCGAGTCCGTCCAGCAGCCCGAAGCCAGGGGAGGGGCTGGGAGCAGGGGTCGGCCGGGTTCGTCCGGGCCCTGTCGACCCGGGCCCTGTCGACCCGGTGCCTGCCGGTAGGGGAGCCGTGCCGGGAGGACTCTCCGGTCCTCGCGTGGCCCGCTGGTTCCGCCCGCGGTACGGGCCTTCGCCGCGCTCCTCGTTCCCGCCCGCTCCGCTCGCCGAAGAGGGATCCGAACGGCGATCGGAGCTCCGGTCCGGGCGATCGAAGCCGAGGCCGGGGCTGTCTCTACGGTGTGCCGAGACGGGGCCGCGGCGCCGTCCGGGGTTGCGTGCGGTGTCGTTGCGGGCGGAGTCGCCGTCCCGCCGCCGGGGCTCACGTGGTCCCGTTTCACGTGGTCCCGATTCGCGGGGCGCGGGCCCGCCCCGAGCCGGATCGCGAGGGGCCGGATCGCGAGGAGTGGCGGCGGCCGGCGTCGGTCCGGGTGACGCGGGGACGGGTGACGGCGGTTCGGGAGAAGGAGAGAGGGCGGGCGAGTCGGGGAGCCCGGGGGACGCGGCCGGGGTCGGCGCTGGAGATAAGCCGGCCCGGGGCGGTAGCGCGGCGCCCGGCGTCTCGTGGTGTTCCGGCTCCGGATCGACGTGGTAGCTCGGATTGACGGGATAGGCGGGCGCGTACGCGGGGGTCGGATTCACCGGATAGCTGATCAGGTTGGGGTCCGCGGGCCGGGTGCCGCCGCCGAAGTGCCTGCTCTGCAGCCGGCAGGAGGCGAAGTCGGAGTAGAACATCCGCAACCAGTTGTGACGCTGGTCCTCGGTCAGGCCGGAGAACCACACTGCGGCGTACCGGTGCTCGGGCAGCGGACCGGCGGGCAGCGGCTCGCCGCGCAGCCAGGAGACGACGATGGACCGGTAGCCGTTGGAGATCGTGCCGGGGCACGGCCGGGCCAGGCGGTCGAGGAACTCGGTCACCGCCCGCCGGGTGAACCCGGCGCCGAGATCGTCGAGATGCACGACCGCCACGCCGGGCGGAACCGGGGCGTGGTCGGCGCGGTCACGCTGCTCGACCCGGTCGAAGGCGGCGGGAGTGTCGGCCAGTCGCCGCGCGAGCATGGTGAACACCCCGGCCAGTTCGGTCAGGCCGTCCCGCATCGAGGGGCGGACGCACACGGGGAACGGCCACGACTGACAGGAGGACGCGAGCCGCTCGGTGGCGGCCACCGTCCGCGGCTCCGCCACCAGCCGTGCCGCCCCCGTGCCCGCGGCCAGCATGGCGATGACCGTGGCGACCATCGCCAGCATGCGCCTGGTCACCAGGGCGATCCAGCCGAGCAGCAGCGCCGTGCTGAGGCCCATGAGCCAGAGCGTCTGATCCGTGAACGCCGCCTCGCCGACCCCGGCGAACAGGTCGTACGGCCTGCGCGTCGCCGGGGTCAGCCGGTCCGCCCAGGACGAGCCGACCGCCACCCACGTGAACAGCCCGTAGGTGCCGATCCCGGCGATCACGGGTGTGACGGCGAACGGCAGCACCCAGCCCGCCGTCCAGCCGATCATCACGTACAACGCCAGCCCGGCCACGCACATGGCCAGCCCGCCGATCGGCAGGTGGCCCGACTGGTCGGCCAGCGCGGCGCGCAACCCGAGCAGCAGCACGGTCACCGCGAACGAGCAGATGACGACCGCGAGGATGCCGAGCGGCGCCTTCGCGGCGCGCCACGGCGTCAGTACGCGGCCGCGGTTCGCGCGGCGTCTGCGCAGCGCGACCCATGCGGTGAACATGGCCGCGACCGGACCCGTCAGCCGAAGTGATCCGATGACGGCGGTGACCATGTCATCCCAGTCCATGAAGCCGGGAATGAGGACGCTCCACGCGATGATGAGCCCGAGCGCGAGCAGCACGGCCATCGCGACGACCGCGCCATGTCTCAGCTCTCCGCGTGGAACGCCCCTGTGGTCACCCACAACACGGCGCGGCCCCTGGCCACGCCGACGGCGATATCCGGCGCGTACGGTGCGCCGGGACAGGCATGCTGCCCATCAAGTCAACCCCCCGTGCCTGTGTGAGCAGCGTGCGCCGGACCGCGTCCCCCGACGCCGTCCGCCGGCCGGCCTCGCCACGCCTGCGTTCGACTTCCCTGGTCGGGCTTCCCCACTGAGCTTTCCCAGTGGGGCGCCTAGCAGACATGGTTCCCCGTGGCGTCCGGTGTTTGCCGCCGCCTCACCTTTCGACGTGGCAACCATAACGGAGCGTGACCCGTGGGGAGGGAGTTCTGGGGTCAAGGAATGAATCCGGTTACGCTCGGTTCCCAGGTTGATCATGTTCGGCGTCGCGATAGCGTATAGCGCTGTGTCCGTTTCGCCGAATGTCCCGCCCAGCTCAGGCCCACTGCCGTCCGGCTCGGCCAAGCCGCTCGGCCTGCCGTTCGACCCGATCGAGCGCGCCGCGGAAAGCTGGCGTGCTAGGTTCGGCCCGTCGTCCGCGATGGCCGCCGTCACTTCGATCATGAGAGCCCATCAGATCCTGTTGGCGCAACTGGACACGCTGCTCAAGCCGTACGATTTGACCTTCGCCCGTTACGAGGCGCTGGTGCTGCTCACGTTCAGCCGGGAGGGCTCGCTGCCGCTGTCGAAGATCGGTGAGCGGCTCATGGTCCACCCGACGAGCGTGACGAACACCGTGGACCGCCTGGAGCGAGCCAAGCTGGTCCGCCGGATGCGCAACCCGAGGGACGGCCGCGGCGTGCTCGCCGAGATCACCGATGAGGGCCGCGAGATCGTACGGCGGGCCACCGCCGATCTGATGGACGCCGGTTTCTGTCTGGGAATGTACGGCGACGAGGACCTTGAGCGGATGTTCGACCTGCTCAGGACCCTTCGTGTCGCGGCCGGTGACTTCACCCCCTGACCGGCCCGCTCTCGTGAACAGGCCGGACAGGGCCTATTAGTGGATTTATTAGGACGTCCTAGTATTTTCTCGGGGAACTGAGACGGGGGAAGGGGGACGTATGAACCAGCACGCGACGAGTGGCGTCTCGCTTGAGGCGGGCGCGATCGAGGCGGGCAGGGCCCGCTGGCAGGCGCGGTACGACGCCGCCTACAAGCGCGACCGCGAGTTCAGGACCCTGTCCGGACTGGAGGTGGACGCGGTCTACGGGCCGCCCGGCGACGACCCGCGCTTCGAGCGCATCGGCTGGCCGGGGGAGTTCCCGTACACCCGAGGCCTGTACCCGACGGGCTATCGAGGGCGGCCGTGGACCATCCGGCAGTTCGCGGGCTTCGGCAACGCCCGGCAGACGAACGAGCGCTACAAGATGATCCTCGAGGCGGGCGGCGGCGGCCTGTCTGTGGCCTTCGACATGCCGACGCTGATGGGCCGCGACACCGACGACCCGCGCTCGGCGGGCGAGGTCGGCCACTGCGGGGTGGCCGTCGATTCGGCGCTCGACATGGACCTGCTGTTCGCCGGGATCCCGCTGGGCGAGGTGACCACGTCCATGACCATCAGCGGGCCCGCCGTACCGATCTTCTGCATGTACGTGGTCGCCGCGGAACGGCAGGGCGTGCGGGCCGGGAAGCTGAACGGGACGTTGCAGACCGACATCTTCAAGGAGTACATCGCGCAGAAGGAGTGGCTGTTCGCCCCCGAACCGCATCTGCGGCTGATCGGCGACCTCATGGAGTTCTGCGCCGCCGAGATCCCCGCCTACAAGCCGTTGTCGGTCTCGGGCTACCACATCCGTGAGGCCGGCGCCACGGCGGCGCAGGAGCTCGCGTTCACGCTCGCCGACGGGTTCGGGTACGTCGAACTCGGGTTGTCGCGCGGCCTCGATGTGGACGTCTTCGCGCCCGGCCTGTCTTTCTTCTTCGACGCCCACATCGACTTCTTCGAGGAGATCGCGAAGTTCCGCGCGGCGCGCCGGATCTGGGCCAGGTGGCTGCGCGACGTGTACGGCGCACGCACCGAGAAGGCGCGGTGGCTGCGCTTCCACACGCAGACGGCGGGTGTGTCACTGACCGCGCGGCAGCCGGACAACAACATCGTCCGCACGGCGATAGAAGCGCTGGCGGCCGTGCTCGGCGGCACGAACTCGCTGCACACCAACGCCCTGGACGAGGTGCTCGCGCTGCCCTCGGAGAAGGCCGCCGAGATCGCCCTGCGCACCCAGCAGGTGATCATGGAGGAGACCGAGGCCGCCAACGTGATCGATCCGCTGGGCGGATCGTGGTACGTCGAGGCGCTCACCGACCGGCTGGAGTCCGAGGCGGAGGCCGTCTTCTCGCGGATCCGTGAGATGGGCGCCGGGGACATGACCTCCGGGATCCTGCGCGGCATCGAGGACGGCTGGTTCACCTCGCAGATCGCCGAGGCCGCCTTCGAATACCAGCGGAAGCTGGAGAAAGGCGACAAGCGTATCGTCGGTGTGAACTGCCACACCGCGACCGTCGAGGAGCCGCTGGAGATCCTCCGCATCAGCCACGAGGTCGAGTTGGAGCAGCGCCGCGCGCTGGCCGAGCGCCGGGCCTCGCGGGACGCGAGGGCGGTGGACACCGCGCTCGCCGGGCTCGCGAGCGCGTCCAGGACCGAGGAGAACATGATTCCGCCCATGCTGGACACCGTCCGGGTGGAGGCGACGCTGGGCGAGATCTGCGATGTGCTGCGCGCGGAATGGGGCACCTACGCCGAGCCCGCCCGCTTCTGAGGTCCCGAGGTCCTGAACCCGTCCCGATGCCATGAGCCTCCGGGCAGAGATCCGACGAGACGAGGGATGGCACGGATCAGCCGTGAGCGTGCGGCAGGATGGGGACTATGGCAGCGGAGTTCTCTCGACCTGGATCGCTCTACGGAGCGATCGACCTAGGCGCTCGCAAGCAGGCACTGGAGGCGCAGGCACGACGCGAGGCGGCCGGGCCCGCCGGAGCCGGAGCCGGAGGAGTGGCCTCGACGGTCGTCGAGGTCACCTCGGCCACCTTCAACGCCGATGTCCTGGAGCGGTCGCTGACCGTTCCCGTCATCGTCGAGGCGACGGTGCGCCGAGCGGAGCAGGCACAGCAGTTCAGCGGCACCCTGGAGAAGCTGGCCGCCGAGGCGGGGGGCGCCTGGGCGCTGGCCCGAGTGGATGTGGAGGCGGATCCCCAGCTCGCCCAGGCTCTGCGGATGCGCACGATCCCCACCGTCTACCTGGCCCTCCAAGGGCAGCTCATGCCCCTGTTCGAGGGGCCGCTACCGGAGGCGCAGCTCCGGCAGGCACTGGCGCAGGTGTTCGAGCAACTCGGCGTCGAGCTGGCCGCCCCCGCGGAGGCGGCCGAGGCGGAGCCGACCGCCGATCCCGATCTCGTCGCGGCCGAGACGGCCATGGAGCAGGGGGACCTGGACGCGGCGGCCGCCGCCTACGAGCGACTGCTGGCGCGCTCGCCTGCCGACGAGGCGGCCAGGATCGGCCTCGCCGGTGTCGGCCTGCTGCGCCGGACCCAGCACCTCGACGAGGCGGACGTGCTCCGCCGGGCCGCCGCGGACACGGCCGATGTGGACCTGCAGTTGCAGGCGGCGGACCTGGAGATGCTGAACGGGAAGGTGGACGAGGCCTTCGAACGGCTCATCGGGGTCGTCCGGCGGACGCGGGACGGCGATCGCGACCGGGTGAGGGTCCACCTGCTCGGGCTCTTCGACGCGCTGCCCTCGGACGACCCATCGGTGTCCAAGTCCAGGCGGGCACTGTCCAGCGCGCTCTTCTAGACGCGGCCACATGTGAGCACGGGGAAGGCTGAAACACCCGGCCGGGGGTGGCAGGATGGATAGGTTTCAACGCGGCGCCGTCAAGCCGGAAGCACCCGCAAAGGAGCGGATTAACGTGGCCACCGTGCCCAGCGTTTCCTATTCGATCACTGTTCGTCTCGAAGTGCCGGCGGGCGGTAAGGCCGTCAGCCTGCTCACCCACGCCGTCGAGACCGCCGGCGGCGTGGTCACCGCCCTCGACGTCACGAATGCGGGCCACGAGAAGCTCCGCATCGACGTCACCTGCGCGGCCAAGGACACCGATCACGTGCAGGCGATCGTGGACAGCCTCGGCGCGGTCGAGGACGTGACCATCCACAAGGTCTCCGACCGTACCTTCCTGATGCACCTCGGCGGAAAGATCGAGATGCAGTCGAAGGTCCCGCTGCGCAACCGTGACGAGCTGTCCATGGCCTACACGCCGGGCGTGGCACGGGTGAGCCTCGCGATCGCGCGCAATCCCGAGGACGCGCGCCGGCTGACGGTCAAGCGGAACTCGGTGGCCGTGGTGACCGACGGCTCGGCAGTCCTGGGCCTCGGCAACATCGGCCCCGCCGCGGCGCTGCCGGTCATGGAGGGCAAGGCCGCGCTGTTCAAGCGGTTCGCCGGCATCGACGCCTGGCCGATCTGCCTCGACACGCAGGACGTCGACGAGATCGTACGGACCGTCCAGGTGATCGCGCCGGGCTTCGGCGGCATCAACCTGGAGGACATCTCCGCGCCGCGCTGCTTCGAGGTGGAGCGGCGGCTGCGCGGGCTGCTGGACATCCCGGTGTTCCATGACGACCAGCACGGCACCGCGATCTGTGTGCTCGCCGCGTTGACGAATGCGCTGAAGGTCGTGGGCAAGGACCTCGCGCACGTGCGGATCACCCTGGCCGGGGCGGGCGCGGCCGGCACCGCCGTACTACGGCTGCTGCTCGCCGCCGGCGCGCAGCACGTGATCGTCTGCGACTACCTCGGCGCCGTCCACCTGGGACGTGAGGACCTGGACGACTCGCTGCGCTGGATCGCCGAGCACACCAACGCCGGCGGGTACGCGGGCGATCTGCGCGGCGCGGTGAAGGGCGCCGACGTCTTCATCGGCGTGTCCGCGCCCGGCATCCTCACCGGCGAGGACATCGCGGCCATGGCGGACGGGTCCGTCGTGTTCGCCCTGGCCAACCCCGAGCCCGAGATCGCGCCGGACGAGGCCCGCGAACACGCGGCGGTCGTGGCCACCGGCCGCTCCGACTACCCGAACCAGATCAACAACGTGCTCGCGTTCCCGGGTGTCTTCCGTGGCCTGCTGGACGCGCAGGCGACCGTCGTCACGCCGGAGATGCTGATCGCCGCGGCCCGGGCGCTCGCCGCCGTGGTGACGGCGGAGGAACTGGGTCCCAACTACATCATCCCCAGCGTCTTCCACCCCGACGCGGCGAACGCGGTGGCGGCGGCGGTGCGGGAGTCGGCCGGCGGAAAGGCCCGGGGTTTCACCGAGGCCTGAGAGACCGAAGTCGACGATCGACCGGAGGCCGAATACATTTCGCATATGTCCTGACGCGAAAAGTAATCTGGTGCGTCAAGCAGGGGGCGACGTGCATGATTCGGCATTCCTCCCTCATCATGGGAGGTATGGCGGAGGCGATCTACGTCGGCGGTTTGCTTGTGGCGACGCCACTGCTCGACGACCCCAACTTCCGGCGTAGCGTCGTGCTCGTGCTGGAGCACGACGAGGACGGCGGCACGCTCGGAGTGGTCCTCAACCGGCCCAGCGAGGTCGAGGTGACCCAGGTGCTGCCCTCATGGGACGCCCTGGTCACCGGTCCTCCGGTGCTGTTCGAGGGCGGACCGGTGCAGACCGACAGCGCGCTGGCCCTGGCCGTCGTGCTGAGCGGGGAGGAGCCGCTGGGCTGGCGACGGCTCCAGGGCAGGTCGGCGGTGTCCCGTCTGGGCACGGTCGATCTCGACGCGCCGCCCGAGATCCTGGCGGGGGAGATCTCGCAGATGCGGATCTTCGCCGGCTATGCCGGATGGACGGCGGGTCAGCTCGAGAACGAGTTGCGAGAGGGCGCCTGGTACGTCGTGGATTCGGAGCCGGGGGACACCTTCCACTCCGACCCGGCCTCGCTGTGGCGTTCGGTTCTGCGCCGCCAGCGCGGCGATCTCGCGCTCGTCGCCACCTTCCCCGACGATCCCATGTTGAACTGACAGATGTGGCCGGACACGGCGTGCGCGCCCGGCCACGGGGATGGGGAGGGATCAGCACGCGGTGCAGCTCACCGACGAGGGCGTGCCGTTGGTGCCGTTCCAGGATCCGAGGAACCCGAACGTGGTGCTCGCGCCTGCGTCGAGCCTGCCGTTGTAGCTCTCGTTCCTGGCGGTGACGGACGAGCCGCTCGACGTGGGTGTCCTCGCCGACCAGACATTGCCTGAGCTGCGGGATCCGGTCTCCGGGCTGAACCGGGTGGGCGGTGTCTCATGAAACGTTCAACAGGCGGCGGCCGGGGCGACGGCCCGGCCGCGACGTTGCGGGGCACCCGAACCCGGAGAAAACCGGTGGGCTTAATGTCGGTCGGCTCCCATAAGATGCCGAAGGTCGCGAGAGCGGCTCGATTATTTTTTCGAATCACGATATTCAGGGGGGACCGTCAATGATGTCTCAAGCGGTAGCCGAGCGTGCCGAGGCGCCACCGCCCGGGCGTGGACAGGGGTCCGCGTGGCTGACGCTGCTCGCGGTCTCCCTCGGTGTGATCATGGTAATGCTCGACGGCACGGTCGTCGCGATCGCCAACCCGGTCATCGCCGCGGACCTTCACGCGTCGCTGGCGGACCTTCAGTGGGTCACCAGCGGTTATCTGCTCGCGCTCGCGGTCTTCCTCATCACCGCGGGCAAGCTGGGCGACCTCTTCGGCCACAAGCGGATCTTTCTGATCGGCGTGGTCGGGTTCGCCCTGGTCTCGCTCGCGATCGGACTCTCGTCGTCGGTGGCCATGCTGATCGCCCTGCGCGTACTGCAGGGTCTGTTCGGCGCGCTGCTCCAACCGGCCGCGCTGGCGCTGCTGCGCATGGCCTTCCCCGGCGAGCGGCTCAACATGGCGATGGGGGCGTGGGGTGCGATCATCGGCCTGTCGAGCGCGGCCGGTCCCATCGTCGGCGGCGTGCTCGTGGAGAACGTGAGCTGGCAGTCGGTCTTCTTCATCAACGTGCCCGTCGGAGTGGCGGCGCTGGCCTTCGGCCTGTGGGCACTCAGGGAGAGCCGGGCGCAGTCGCTGTCCCGAGTGGACTGGCCGGGTGTGGTGCTCCTGTCGGTCACCATGTTCGCGCTGGTCTGGGCCATCATCAAGGCGCCCGCCTGGGGTTGGAGCGACCCCAAGACGATCGGCTTCCTCGCCGTCGCCGTGGTGGTCGGAGCGGTGTTCCTGTTCTGGCAGGCGAAGGCGCGTGAACCGCTGCTGCCGCTGTCCCTCTTCGCCAACGCCTCCGTCTCCATCGGCACCGTGCTCATGATCCTCGTGGCGTTCTCGATGATGGGAGCGATGTTCTTCCTCACCTTCTTCTTCCAGGGCGTGCACGGGTTGAGCCCGCTCGACTCCGGCCTGCGCATGCTGCCGATGAGCGCCGGCATGATCGTCGCTTCGCCCATCGCCGGTGTCCTCATCGGCAAGCTCGGCCCGAAGATCACCATCACGGGCGGCATGCTGGTCACCGCCGTCGCGATGTTCCTGATGTCGCGGCTCAGCGTCGACGCGGCGTTCGTCGACAGCGCGATCCCGTTCGTGCTGCTGGCGTTCGGCCTGTCGCCGGTCTTCGTGGGCGCCACCGAGATCATCGTCGGCAACGCCCCGGAGGAGCTCAGCGGCGTCGCCGGCGGAGTGCAGAACTCCGCCATGCAGGTGGGCGGCGCGCTCGGCACCGCCATCCTCGGGGCGGTCGTGTCCGCCAAGGTGGCGAGCGTGTTCCCCGGTCACCTCGGAGAGGCGGCCGCCGCCATCCCGCCCGAGCAGATGGAGGGCCTGAAGCAACTCGCCGCCGTGGGCGCGGCCCCGCCCGGCCTCACCGGGCCGGCGGCCGACCTCATCGCGAACGCGGCGCACATGTCCTTCATGGACGGTCTCCACCTGGGCTTTCAGATGAGCACCGGCGTCGCCGTCGTGGCTGCGATCTTCGCGCTGTTCGTCAGGGCCGGCCGCAAGACCGAGGGCGGTGCCGTCCATGTCGGCTGACGGCCCGTACGACTCTCGCGCTAAGTAGACTCGATGACCGTGAGCAGCACGAAGATTCTTCCCGAGAGCGAAGTCACGCCGCGGCTCTCCCATGGCGACGGCGACCACGAGCGGTTCTCTCACTACGCCGACAAGAACAAGATCACAGAGAGCTATGTGACCGGTAGCCCGGTCCGAGCCCTTTGCGGCAAGGTGTGGGTGCCCAGTCGCGATCCGAAGAAGTACCCCGTCTGCCCGGAGTGCAAGGAGATCTACGAGGGTCTGCCGAAGGGCGAACCTTCCGGCGAGTGAGTGTCGATACGGGATCATGACCCCCGGGACGGCTAACGTCGACCTCCTGACCAGCCGTAACGGGGGAACGTATGGCCCGGGGCGTGATCGCCGTCTGCCTTGCTTGTCTCTTCGTGGTGGGCGGCGTCCCCGCCGCGGCCCGTGCGTCGATGGCCCGTACGTCCATGGCCCGTGCGTCCGCCGCCGCTCCGAGCGAATGCCAGAAACAGGAACGCCGGGGTGGCGGCGCCCGCGCCCGTGGAGCCGTGGCTCCCCACGGAGCGCGCGGCGGTGCCCGCACCCACGGTCGTGCCCGCGCGCTCAGGCTCAGTCATGCCCTGGAGCCGCGTCTGCCGGGCCCCGCGGCGGTCGCCCGGATGAACGCCGACCTGCGCCGTCGGCTCGGCGTACTGTTCGGGGCGCACGCCGACCGGCACGGCGGCGGATCCGGCTCGCACGCTCCCGAACCGGGAGAGATCCGGGTGCCGCTGTGGGTGCACATCATCAAAGACGGTGTGCTCGGCCTCCCGGACAGCGCGGTGGACCGGCAGGTGCAGGCGCTCAACGAGGCCTATGGCGGCAAGTTCGGCGGTGTCGACACCGGCGTCCGGTTCGATCTGAAGGGCGTGACCCACACCGAGAATCACGCATGGTTCCGCGACCCCCTGGGCAACGAGGCGGCCTTGAAGGACAAATTGCGCGTCGGTGGTCCAGAGACGCTGAATCTCTACATCGCGCAACTCGGGGAGCTCGTGCTCGGCTACTCCACCTATCCCTATTGGTACGGGGATAAGCCGGGCCTGGACGGCGTGGTGATCGATTGGCGCAGCGTGCCGGGCGGCCCGCTGCGGAACTTCAACAGGGGCTTCACGGCAGTCCACGAGATCGGCCACTGGCTGGGCCTGCTGCACACGTTCGAGAACGGCTGTGACGCCCCCGGCGACTCGGTGGACGACACGCCGCCGGAGGCGCACGCCACGATGGGTTGCCCCACGCGCAAGGACACCTGTCCGGCGCCGGGAGACGACCCGGTGCACAACTTCATGGACTACTCGCACGACCGCTGCATGCGCGAGTTCACCGCGGGTCAGGCCGCGCGGATCCGGAAGATGTGGACGGCCTACCGCGATCCCGACCGGGCCAGGTAGGTGCCGCGGGGGCCGTCCGAGGCCGTAGCTCGAGGAGCAATCTCCCGTCGCCCCGTTGACGAGGCACCGCCGTTGTGACTAACTCCACAACAGCGTTCATGTGGGAGGTTGTGTGGAGGATCAGTGGACCCGACGGGTCTGGCCACCCCCAAGGCAGGAGGGCTCGGCGCGAGAGATCCCGGCACGGCGCGATGTGCCCACGTCGCCCGGTGTTTCCGTGTCGCCCACTGATCCCGTATGGCATGGTGATCCGGCCTGGCCCGCTGATCCTGTACGGCCTGACAGTCCCGTCTTATCCGGTGATCCGGCCTTGCCGGACAAGCCGCCCGCGGCGGAAAGGTACGGCACGCCGGTCCGGCCGCCGCGTCGCATGCCGCGCTGGCTGAGCCGCCTGCTCGTCGTCGTCCTCGCGTTCATATCCGCCGGGACCGTGATCGGTGCGGTGGTGCTGACGGTCCTGGGCCGCGCCGAAAGCGAGCCGCCCAGGGTGGTCGACGATCTGCTCGCCGGAGTCTCGTACGCGCTGCCGCCGGACTGGAGCGAGGGCGTCGTCGCACCGGTGACCGGTTTCACCTCCGTCGCCGCTCACGGGGATCTGGCAACGGTCATGGCGAGACCGGGAGACCCCGTCGACCCGCCGAACCTCCGGTCCACGGTCATCGACCTGACCGACCTCTACGCCCGGTTGCTGCTTCACGGCGATGACGTCGAGGTGGTGGACGACCACGCCGTCACGGTCAACGGGCGCCCCGGCCATACGCGGGCGGTCCGGGCCGAGTACCACGACGTGGTGAACGAGCCCGCGTTCATACGCGTGACGTTGCTCACCCGGCCCGACGGCAAGAGCACGGTCATGCTCGCGCTCGCCCATCCCGACGCGCCCGCGACGCGTGCGGAGATCGACGCCCTGATCTCCGGCGTCCACTGAGCCGGTGCCCATCGAGGCCGGTCTCTGGAGCCGGGGTCGTACGCCGTGTAACTCCCGAATCGGGACCTTTCGCTGCAGGCCCGGGTCGTGGTCTTCTTCGGCCCGAACGGCACGTGCTGTCGGTCCGTCCGGCTAATCTGGGGGCACTGTGAGGGAGCGAACCGAGAGCGACAAGCGAACCGGCAGAGGCCGACCAACCCGCGGAGACAGGCGGGACAGGAGAACCGACAGGGACAGCGGTGTCCCGACGAGCTACGGGAGGCGTCGTTGAGCGTTTCCGCCGCATCCCACCTCTCCCCCTCCTATCCCAACCGAGCAGCCTGGGGCACCGCGCCGAAGCTGCGCGCCTGGCAGCAGGAGGCGTTCGAACTCTACTTCCGGCGTGAGCCGCGAGACTTCCTGGCCGTGGCGACGCCGGGTGCCGGCAAGACCACCTACGCGCTGCGGATCGCCAGCGAACTGCTCAGCCGCGGGATCGTGCGCGCCCTGACGATCGTGACGCCGACCGAGCATCTCAAGCGGCAGTGGGCCGACGCGGCGGCCAGGGTCGGCATCGGCATCGACCCCGAGTTCAAGAACAGCCAGGGCGCCACCTCGCGTGACTACACCGGTGTGGCGATCACCTATGCCCAGGTCGCGATGCACCCGGCGCTTCACCGCGCGCGCACGGAGGCGCGCAAAACCCTGGTGATCTTCGATGAGATCCATCATGCCGGCGACGCCAAGTCGTGGGGCGACGCCGTACGCGAGGCGTTCGAGCCCGCGACCAGGCGGCTCGCGCTGACCGGCACGCCGTTCCGGTCAGACGACAGCCCGATTCCGTTCGTCTCCTATGTGGAGGACGGCGAGGGCGCGCTGCGGAGCGTCTCCGACTACTCCTACGGGTACGGCCCGGCCCTGGCCGACGGCGTGGTCCGGCCCGTGATCTTCCTTGCGTACTCGGGGGAGATGACCTGGCGGACCCGGGCGGGCGACGAGATCAACGCGACGCTCGGCACGCCCCTCACGAAGGATCAGCTCTCCCAGGCCTGGCGGGCCGCCCTCGACCCGAAGGGCGACTGGATCCGCCAGGTCATCCAGGCAGCGGACCGACGGCTCAACGAGGTCCGGCACGGCGTGCCGGACGCCGGAGGCCTGGTCATCGCCTCCGACCACGAGTCGGCCCGCGCCTACGCCCGGCACATCCGGACCGTCACAGGTCAGGGAGCCGAGGTGGTGCTCTCGGATGACCCGGGCGCGTCCCAGAAGATCAAGGATTTCGCCGCGTCCGACAGGCGGTGGCTGGTGGCGGTCCGGATGGTCTCCGAGGGGGTGGACATCCCCCGCCTGGCCGTGGGTGTCTACGCGACGAGCACCTCGACGCCGCTGTTCTTCGCCCAGGCCGTCGGGAGGTTCGTCCGGGCGCGCAAGCGCGGCGAGACCGCGTCGGTGTTCCTGCCGTCCGTGCCCGTGCTGATGGGACTGGCGGGCGAGATGGAGGTCGAGCGCGATCACGTTCTCGGTCGCCGTCGCGACGACGACGGTCTGGACGACCTGCTGCTGGAGCAGGCCCGGCAGGAGAAGAAGCAGCCGGACGCCGTCGGCGACGAGTTGCCGTTCCAGACGCTGGAGGCGTCGGCGACCTTCGACAGGGTGCTGTTCGACGGCGGCGAGTTCGGCACGGCCGCCGCGCCCGGCTCGCCGGAGGAGGAGGACTTCCTCGGCCTGCCCGGGCTGCTGGAGCCCGACCAGGTGGCGACGCTGCTGCGCAAGCGCCAGGCCGACCAGCAGGCGGCGAAGCGGAAGACCAAGGCGGATCCGGAGGACGTGCCGGCCCTGGCCCCGCACGAGCAGGTGCACGAGCTGCGCAAGGAGCTCAACGGGCTGGTCGGCGCGTGGAACCACCGCACCGGCCAGCCGCACGGTGTGATCCACGCCGAGTTGCGCCGGGCCTGCGGGGGGCCGGCGATCGCCCAGGCGACCGCCGAGCAGATCCGCGAGCGCATCGCGCTGATCCGTAAGTGGGCCACGCAGCGGAAGTGAAGACCGCTCAGCGGTACTGCCCAGGCCGGGCGCTCGGGATCCGACGGCCGGTGTGGACGTTGACGGCGACGTAGTTCCTGTGATGGCCTCGCCGAGGCGTGAAGCGCAGGTGCAGTGAGGCCATGCCCCGTGTGACGTGCACCGGCGCCGTACGCATTTCCCCCGGCAGGGGCTCCCCGGCGGCGCCTCCCTCGCGCAGCAGGATGCCCAGCCGCTTCCCGGAGGGGTGCAGCGCCACCGCCGCCTCGTCGCACTGGGGAGTGCCCGCCTTCCAGAAGACGGTCACGTTCAGTGTTCCACCGCTGCGGCGCAGCCGTACGGCCTCGGGCGACAGAATCCGCGGGGGACAGGACGAGGTGGCCTGATCGATGACACCGGCGTCGCCCGCGCCGCCCGCGCCGTCCCCCGCGATCGGTGCCTCCGCGATCGGGGCTCGCCCGGCCGGGCCGGTCGAGGTCGGATGCCGGCTGGTGAAGCCGATGACCATCGTCGCCACCTGCAGCGTTCCCAGGGTGACCACCGCGGTGGCGCGTACGGACCCCGAGCGGTCACGGCCGAAGAGCAGCCAGACGCAGACCGGGGTCAGGATCAGCCAGGCGAGGCCGAGCAGGAGCGCGAACATCCGAGCCGCCTATCCGTGAGGATTTCGTCACCCTCAGTAATATAGGCATCGCGGCTCGAGTTCCGCGTGTCCTCGGCACGGATCGTCGTGGTGTTCCCGGCCGCTCAGCGGGAGATCAGGGGCGGACCACCGGGGCCCCGACCAGTTCCACCCCAGCGGCCTCGAGTTGGCCGAGGGCGGTGTCGGTGGTCTCTCTCGCCACCCCTGCGGTCAGGTCCAGCAGGACCCGTACGGCGAAGCCGGCGCGGGCGCCGTCCAGGGCGGTGGCCCGCACGCAGTGGTCGGTGGCGATGCCGACGACGTCGATGGCGGAGACATCGCGCTCACGGAGCCAGTCGGCGAGGCCGACGCCGTCGGCGGTGGCCCCCTCGAACCCGCTGTAGGCCGCCTCGTGAGCGCCCTTGCTGAAGACCTCCTCCACCCTCTCCCTGTCGAAGGCCGGGTGGAAGTCGGCGCCGGAGGTGCCGACTACGCAGTGCGCCGGCCAGGTGGACACATAGTCGGGCTCGGCGGCGAAATGCGTGCCGGGGTCGATGTGATAGTCGCGGGTGGCCACCACATGGTCGTAGGCATGGGTTGCGGAAGCGCGGTCGGTGACGTGACGGCTGATGGCCGCCGCCACCGCGGCACCGCCGCCCACGGCCAGGCTGCCGCCCTCGCAGAAGTCGTTTTGGACGTCGACGATGACGAGCGCGGTTTTCACTGCACCACCTTTTCTCCGCGACCATCTCTGCGATCGCGGGAGACCGGCGTCGTCCTCATGCGCCGGTCTCCCGCGATCACTTGAAAATAGTAGGGACTGCCGGGTCTCCGGGGGAGAGGCTATGCGCAATCAGTGGCAATTCGGCCAAAGTTGATCGGTGCCGACGCCGGGCGGCGTCCAGGGATTCGCGGCCGACGATCTCGCCGTCGCGGACGAGTTCGGCCAGCAGCGGCCGGTCCTCGCTCTGCTCCGGCTGGTGGCTCTCGATCGGTGCGCCGGCGATGATCTCGGCGGTGGCGGTCCCGCCGATGGTGCGCCGGTAGGCCCACTTGCGGCCACCCTTGCTGGGCTTGCCCACCGACCGCTTCGCCACCGGCCGCATCGCGCCCGTGGCGTCCTGTCTGGCCACCAACTTGTAGACGAGGCTGGCCGTCGGGTGGCCCGATCCGGTGACGAGCGCGGTGCCCACGCCGTACCCGTCGACCGGGGCGGCGGCGAGCGCGGCGATCGCGAACTCGTCCAGGTCGCCGGTGACGATGATCTTCGTCTCCTTGGCCCCGAGTCCGTCGAGCGCCTGCCGCACGTCCTCGGCCATCGCCGCGAGGTCTCCGGAGTCGATCCGCACCGCGCCGAGATCCGGTCCCGCCAGTTCGACGGCGGTCCGTACGGCCTCCGCCACGTCGTAGGTGTCGACGAGCAGGGTCGTCCCGCGTCCCAGCGAGTCGAGCTGTGCCCGGAACGCGTCCTCCTCCGAGTCGTGGAGCAGGACGAACGCGTGCGCGGCCGTGCCTGCGGTCGGAACGCCGTACCGTTGCCCGGCCATCAGGTTGGAGGTCGAGGCGAAGCCGCACAGGTAGGCCGACCTGGCCGCGGCGACGGCGGCGATCTCGTGCGTGCGGCGGGAGCCCATCTCGATCAGCGGCCGGGCCCCGGCGGCGTGCGCCATGCGCGAGGCGGCGGAGGCGATGGCGCAGTCGTGGTTGAGGATCGACAGGACGACGGTCTCCAGCAGCACGGCCTCGGCGAATGTGCTCTCCACCACCATGATCGGCGAGCCGGGGAAGAACGCCTCACCCTCGCGGTAGCCGTACACGTTTCCGGAAAACCGGTAATCGCGGAGAAACGCCAGGGTCCGTTCGTCGACCACCTGCCGCAGGAAGTCGAGGTCGGCGTCGTCGAACCGGAAACCCTCCAGCGCGTCGAGCACCCGGGCGGTCCCCGCGACCACTCCATAGCGCCGTCCCCCCGGCAACCTGCGGGCGAAGACCTCGAAGACGGCTCGCCGCTGCGCCGCGCCGCTCGCCAGCGCCGCCTCGAGCATGGTCAACTCGTAATGGTCGGTCAACAGGGCCGTGCCCATGGGCGTACGCACGTGTCGAAGACTACGACTCGCTTGGTGCAGGATGGTTACGTGGGTAGTACAGCTCCAGCCGAGGTCGAGCGCCCGTCGGCGGACGTCCGTCCGGATCAGCCGTGGCTCGCCATCGTGTGGAACGACCCGGTCAACCTGATGTCCTACGTGACCTACGTCTTCCAGACCGTGTTCGGCTATCCCCGGCGGAAGGCCGAGAAACTGATGATGGACGTGCACCACAAGGGCAAGGCCGTGGTCGCCAGTGGCGCACGCGAGGAGATGGAGCGGGATGTCCAGATCCTCCACTCCTACGGTCTGTGGGCAACCGTCCAGCAGGACAAATAGGCGCTGACCAGCAGGACCATGAGCACGCGTCCGAGGGGGACGTGTGGCGGACCAGACCAACGAGAATGGCGGTATGAGCACCGGTTTCCGATCGACGAGCGAAGGCGTCTCGATCCACCTCGACCCGGGCGAGGTGTCGATCCTGCGGTCGCTGGCAGTGCAGATCCTCGACCTGATCGAGCCCGGCACCACGGGGGACGATCCGCTGGAGCGTGCGCTCGGTATCGGCTCCCCGGCCGCGCCGTCCGATCCCGTGCTCGCCCGCCTGTTCCCCTCGGCGTACGGCGACGACGAGGAGGCGTCGGGCGAGTTTCGCCGCTACACCGAGGCGACCTTACGGGACGCCAAACGCGCGGACGCGACGACGCTGCTCGAGACCCTGGCGCCCGGCAAGGTGGAGCTCACGGCGGAGCAGGGCCAGGCGTGGCTGCGTGCCATCAACGATGTACGGCTCGCGCTGGGCGTGCGGCTGGAGGTGACCGAGGAGGTCCATGAGGAGATCGCGGAGATGCCCGAGGATGATCCCCGCTATCCGGCCTACGTGACCTATGACTGGCTGACGTACCTGCAGGACACCCTGGTCCGCGCCCTCTGGTAGTCCCTTTGGTAGGTTTCCCGCATGCTGACGATCTCACGCGAGCTGGTCGACAAGATCGTGGCCCATGCCTGGGCCGACCATCCCGACGAGGCGTGCGGCGTGGTGGCCGGGCCGGCGGGGTCGGACCGTCCCGAACGCTTCATCCCGATGGAGAACGCCGAGCGCTCGCCGACGTTCTACCGGTTCGACTCGATGGAGCAGTTCCGCGTCTGGCGGGACATGGACGATCGGGACGAGGCGCCCGTGGTGATCTACCACTCGCATACCGCCACCGAGGCGTACCCGTCGCGCACGGACATCAGCTACGCGTCCGAGCCGGACGCCCACTATGTCCTGGTCTCCACTGCTTCGGACGAACCGGAGTTCCGCTCCTACCGCATCCTCGAAGGTGTCGTCACCGAGGAGGAAGTCAAGATCGTTGAGGCGTACGGTTAGACTTGCCTTATGCCTAACGATGACGATCGTCCCATGTCGTCACCGGATGTCCTTTCGCGCCGGGTGCGCCCGGAATCCCCTGTTCAGAATTTCCTTTTCGGGCACACGCCCTGGGTCGTCGTCTACGACTGTCGCTGACCCCTGTCGCTGACCCTTTCGCTGAACACTGTCGCTGAGCCCGGAATCCCCGGCCACCCGACCATGTTCCAGTCAAGTGGACGCCTGCTTGTCATGATGCCCAGCGGATCATGACGCCCGACTGAACCATGATGACCACCGAACAAGGAGATTGACTGCGATGGCCGTCGAGGTCCGTATTCCGACCATCCTGCGTAACTACACCGATGGGGCCAAGGCGGTCCACGCCACGGGCTCCACGCTCGAGGAGCTCATCGGCGACCTGGAGTCGCACCACCCCGGACTGAAGGAGCGCCTGGTGGACGCGAGCGGTCTGCGCCGCTTCGTGAACGTCTACCTGAACGACGAGGACGTGCGCTTCCTCGGCGGCCTGGGCACCCCGGTCGCCGACGGCGACACCGTGACCGTGCTGCCGGCCGTCGCCGGCGGAGCGGGTGCAGCCGGTGGGGCCCGCTAGATGCGCTTCGACTCGCTGATCGACTCGGTCGGGAACACCCCTCTGGTCGGCCTGCCGTGCCTTTCGCCATCCGAAAAGGTGCGGATCTGGGCGAAGCTGGAGGACCGGAACCCGACCGGGTCGGTCAAGGACCGGCCCGCGCTGTGGATGATCGAGCAGGCCGAGAAGGACGGCCTGCTCACTCCCGGTTGCACGATTCTGGAGCCGACCTCCGGCAACACCGGCATCTCGCTGGCCATGTCGGCCCGGCTCAAGGGATACCGCCTGATCTGCGTGATGCCGGAGAACACCTCGGAGGAGCGCCGTCAGCTCCTGCGCATGTACGGCGCGGAGATCATCTCCTCGCCCGCCGCGGGCGGCTCGAACGAGGCCGTGCGGGTGGCCAAGCGGCTGGCCGAGGAGCACCCGGACTGGGTGATGCTGTACCAGTACGGCAACCCGGCCAACTGGCGATCGCACTACGAGTCCACCGGCCCGGAGATCCTCGCCGACCTGCCGACCGTCACCCACTTCGTGGCGGGTCTCGGCACCACCGGCACGCTCATGGGCGTCGGGCGCTACCTGCGCGAGCACGTGCCGGATGTGAAGATCGTGGCCGCTGAGCCGCGCTACGGCGAACTCGTGTACGGCCTGCGCAACGTGGATGAGGGCTTCATCCCGGAGCTGTACGACTCCTCGGTGCTGACCACGCGTTACTCGGTCACCTCGGCCGACGCCCTGCGGCGTACCCGTGAGTTGCTGGCGACCGAGGGCATCTTCGCCGGCATCTCGACCGGCTGTGCTCTGCACGCGGCCCTGGGCATGGCGGCCAAGGCCGTACGGGTGGACGAGCGGGCCGACATCGTGTTCATCGTCGCCGACGGCGGCTGGAAGTACCTGTCCACCGGCGCGTACGAGGGCACCCTCGATGAGGCCGAAAGCCGCCTCGAAGGACAGCTCTGGGCCTGACGCGAGCCGGTGACGTGATCACACGGGCTCCGTGTGATCACGTCCGCTCCTCGTCGGATCAGTTGAACACCACGCGGAGGGTGAATCCGGCCGCACCTTCGGTGATCGTGCCGCTCAACCCCACGGCGCGCAGCACCGCCACGTTCGCCTTCGCCTCGCCCTCCAGATCGTTGATGTAGAGGGTCTCCAGCTTGTCCAGGTCGGCGTAGAGGGCGAAGCCCGCGTCCTCGGCGCCGGGGACGGCCTTCTGGAAGCTCTCGCTGTCGCGGAGCGTGCCCGCCGTGGCGAGCTTGTCGGCGTAGTCCTGAGACGTCGCGAAGATCAGCTTTCCGTCGCCGTGCGCCTTGCCCGGCGCGGCCTGTCCGGCGTCGGCGCCCGCGGCTTCCAGCTTGGCGAGCACGGACTCGGCCTTGGCCGGGTCGGTCTCCAGAATGGTGCCGACCTTGGGCCCGGTACCCCCCGGGGGCGTGGCGAGGTTCAGGTCCTCACCGTCGAGTGCGAGCGTGAAGCTCTTGCCGAGCAGCGTGACCAGGTCGTCCGGCATCGTGAGGCCGTACTGCTCGGGCGCCCTGCTCTGTGAACCCAACGCCTTCTCGATATCGGCCCATTTGTCCTGCAGTATCGTGCCCAGTCCGGTGACGCCCAGGGCGGCGGCGGTGGAGGAGGGCAGGTCACCGAGCTTGACGGTTTCGGTCTGGCCGGTCTTCACGTCAGTGCCGCGGGCGGTGCCGGTCAACTCGGCGTAGTCGTCGCCGAACCTGAGCGCCCCGGCGAAACGCGCGTCCTTCAGCAACTCCAGCGCCGCCGGAGTGGGCTCGCGCGGCGTGCTCAGCTGGGCTATCTGGGCGAGATCCCCCCAGAAGGACAGCACGCCCTGCTCGCCGAGCGCGTCCATGTCGCCGGTGAACCGGCTGTCCTCCGACAGTGGCGGCGTCGCGGCGTACCGGTCGGCCGCGTTCTGGTCCGGTGCGACGATCGCGTATCCGTCGCGGAACGCGACGCCGATCGGCTCCCGCTCGGCAGCCCCCGAGCTCATCCTCGTCAGGCCCGCGCGGGCCGCTTCCTCGTCCTTCACCTGGACGGCCAGCACCGGACCAGGATCCGCACCCTTCTGGGCCGGCGGGAGCACGGCGAAGCCGATCCGGTCGCCCAGCCAGGGCTCGATGTCCTTGGCGTAGTCCACGTGGGAGAGCTTCGGGTCGTTGCCGCGCAGCGCCTCGAAGGCCGCCTTACGGGGATCGTCACCGGAGAAGGTCTCCTTGGTGGCGGAGAACTTGCGGGCGATGCCGAACAGGGCGATCTTCTGGTTGGCGGCCGGGTCGAGGTCGACCCGCACGTACGCGATCGCGTTGCCGGGCAGCACCTCATGGGGCTGGGTGCCGCCGCCGCTGAGCTTCGCGGCGGCCCACACGCCGCCGCCCCCGACCACGCCCACGACGATCGCCGCGACCAGCGCGACGATCCAGCCGCGCATGCCCTTGCGGGTGGGGGGTGACGGGGCGGCGGGGTCGAACTCCTCGGAAATCGGCCATCCGGCGGTATGCGCGGAGCCCTGCTGCGGAGGCCCCTGCCGCGGAAGGCCCTGCTGCGGAGGACGCGGGGTCCGGTACGCGACCGTCCGATCGGGGTCCTGATCTCCCGGGAAGGGAGTACCGGGGGGCATATTGCCTGACATATCTCACTTCCGGAGTAGATAGCAGTGATCGTCTAGACTTTATGGGCTTCGAATAACAAAGCGCTTGCACATCACTTGATTCCGGTGGAATCCGGTCATGGGGGAGCGGCTAAAGTAGCTCTAGAACAACATTCGGGAGATTGTTCGTGGCGGAAGGGCGCGCGGTGACGAAGTTCGACGAGGCGACGCAGGCGATCCGGGTCGACGACGCGACCTATGACGTGTGTCTCGATGACGCGTACTCGATCGGCGGCCCGCTGAACGGCGGTTATCTCATGGCCACCGTGCTGCGGGCCGTCGTGGACGCCTCGCCGCACGCGCACCCGGTGTCCACGAGTGCCCAGTTCCTCCGGGTGCCCCGGCCCGGCCCGGCCACTGTACGGCTGGCCCGGCTCAAGTCCGGCCGGACGGCCGCGATGACGCGGGCGACCCTCGTCCAGGACGGCGAGTCGTTCATCGAGGCCCTCGTGACGACGGCGACGCTCGATCCCGCGGCGATCCCGGACTGGTCGGACGCGCCGTTGACGACGATGCCCGACCCGGCTCACTGCGTACCCCTGCCCGTGCCCAAGGCCGAGTCGAACATGAACCTCAGCGCTCAGGTGGAGATGCTGTTCGATCCCCCGACGGTCGGGTGGCTCGCCGGGCAGCCGACCGGGCGGCCGGAGTCCCGGGCGTACTTCCGGATGGCCGAACCGCAGGACCCGGATCCCTACGTGATCGCGCTGGCCGTCGACGCGCTGCCGCCCGTGGTGTTCTCGGCCGGCGCCCGCGGTTGGGCACCGACGGTCGAACTGACCTGGCACCTGCGCGCCCTGCCCGTGCCCGGATGGCTCACGGTCATCGGCGGCGGGCGGTTGATCAGCGACGGCTGGTTCGACGAGGACGTCGAGGTGTGGGACTCGGCGGGCCGACTGGTCGCCCAATCCCGTCAGATCGCCCGCGTCGGCCGCGGCTGACCGCGGGGTTTCCCCTAATCTTGGGAAGCGTGCCGGACAACAGCAGCGCGATCGGGATCTTCGACAGCGGGGTGGGCGGACTCACCGTCGCTCGGGCGATCATCGATCAGTTGCCCCATGAGTCGATCTTCTACGTCGCCGACACGGCGCGTCAGCCGTACGGGCCCAAGAGCATCGCCGAACTGCGCGCCTACGCGCTCGAGGTGATGGACCACCTCGTCGAGCACGACGTCAAGATGCTGGTGATCGCGTGTAACAGCGCCAGCTCCGCCGTGCTCAGGGACGCCAGGGAGCGGTACGACGTCCCGGTCGTCGAGGTCATCCAGCCCGCCACCCGCCGTGCCGTACGGGCGACCAGGAACGGCCGGGTCGGCGTGATCGGCACGCGGGCGACGATCGAGTCGATGGCCTATCACGACGCCTTCACCGCCGCCCCCGACGTCGAGTTGGTCGCGGTCGCCACGCCGCTGCTCGTCGACTTCGTCGAACGCGGCGAGACGATGAGCGACGAGCTGATCGAGGTCATCCGCGGCTACCTCAAGCCGATCCAGCACTCCGGCTGCGACACGCTGATCCTGGGCTGCACCCACTATCCGCTGCTGACCGGCGCGCTGTCGTACGTCGCGGGCGACGGGGTGACGCTGGTGTCCAGTGCCGAGGAGACCGCGAAGGACGTCTACCGGCTCCTGCACGACCACGGACTGTCCGACGGGACCACCGAGCCCGTCCACCGCTTCCGGGCCACGGGCGACACCGACCTGTTCGAGCAGCTCGGGCGGCGGTTCCTCGGGCCGGAGATCCAGGCCGTCGAGATCGCGACGTTGGGTGAGCCGGTGCGGGGTGAATCGGCGCGGGGTGAATCGAGCGAATCCGATATTGGGAGCTCGCTGTGAAACTGACCGTCATCGGATGCTCGGGCAGCTTTCCCGGGCCGGACAGCCCGTCGTCCTGTTATCTGCTGGAGGCCGAGGGCTTCCGGCTGCTGCTCGATTTCGGCAGCGGGGCGCTCGGCGCACTGCAGCGGCACATCGGCCTCTACGACGTCGACGCGATCTGTCTGTCCCACCTGCACGCGGATCACTGCCTCGACGTGTGCGCGTACCACGTCGTGCGCACCTACACCCCGGACGGCCCGCTGCCCAAGGTACCGCTGCACGCTCCCGCCGGAGCCGACCGCAGGCTCAACGCCGCGTACGGGATGCCGGACGAGCCGGTGCTGGAGAGATCCTTCGATTTCGTGCCGCTGACCCCCGGGGTGACAGGGATCGGCCCATTCGAAGTGGCCGCCGCGCCGATGAACCACCCCATCGAGACGTACGGCTTCCGCGTGACCCACGGCGGCCGCTCCGTGGTGTACTCCGCCGACACGGGCGAGTGCCCGGAGCTGGTCGATCTCGCACGCCAGGCCGACATGCTGCTGTGCGAGGCGTCGTTTCTCGACGTCCCCGGACTGCCCCCCGGACTCCACCTCAACGGGCGGCAGGCCGCCGAGCATGCCGCCCGGGCCGAGGCGGGCACGCTCGTCCTCACGCACCTCGTGCCCTGGCACGACCCGGCCAGGATCCTCGACGACGCCTCGCGCGGCGGATTCGGCGGCCGGATGGAGCTCGCGCGCAGCGGGGCCGTCTACGACCTCACAGGGGGTTAAGGTGACCACTATGACTCGTGCAGACGGTCGTCGACCCGATCAACTTCGTCCCGTGACCATCACCCGCAACTGGCTCGCGCACGCGGAGGGTTCCGTGCTCGTGGAGTTCGGGGCGACCAAGGTGCTGTGCGCCGCGACCGTCGAGACCGGCGTGCCCCGATGGCGCAAGGGCAGCGGCCTGGGCTGGGTGACGGCCGAGTACGCCATGCTGCCCCGCTCCACCAACACGCGCAGCGACCGGGAGTCGGTCCGGGGCAGGATCGGCGGCCGGACCCACGAGATCTCCCGGCTGATCGGCCGGTCGTTGCGGGCCTGCGTGGACTACAAGGCGCTGGGGGAGAACTCGATCCTCCTGGACTGCGACGTGCTGCAGGCCGACGGCGGCACCCGGACCGCCGCGATCACCGGGGCGTACGTCGCCCTCGCCGACGCCGTGGCCTGGATGCGCAAGCGGCGGATGTGTCCCGGCGACCCGCTGGTGAACTCGGTCGCCGCCGTCTCGGTCGGCGTCATCGGCACCGAGCCGCTGCTCGACCTGTGCTACACCGAGGACGTCAAGGCCGAGACCGACATGAACGTCGTGATGACCGGCGGCGGCGACTTCGTGGAGGTGCAGGGCACGGCCGAAGGCACGCCGTTCGACCGGGCCCTGCTGAACGGGCTGCTCGATCTCGCCACCGCCGGCTGTGCCGAGCTGACCCGTCTGCAGGCCGAGACGCTCGCCTGATCCCCGGAAGGACAGAAGCGATGACGAGGGTGGTCCTGGCCACGCGCAACGCCGGGAAGATCGTCGAGCTGCGCCGGATCCTGGCCGAGGTCGGCGTGCCGGTCGAACTCGTGGGGCTGGACGGCTTTCCCGAGATCGGCGAGGTGGCCGAGACCGGTAGCACGTTCGCCGAGAACGCCCTGCTCAAGGCGCATGCCGTGGCGGCCGGGAGCGGGCTGCCCGCGGTCGCCGACGACTCCGGGCTCTGCGTCGACGCCCTGAACGGTATGCCCGGCATCTTCTCGGCCCGTTGGTCGGGCGGCCACGGTGACGACAAGGCCAACCTCAACCTGCTGCTGGCCCAGATCTCCGACGTGCCCGACGGGCGCCGCCGGGCCCATTTCGCCTGCAGCGCCGCGCTCGCGCTCCCGTCGGGCGAGGAGCACGTGGCCGAGGGGGCGGTGCACGGTGTCCTGATCCGTGAGCCTCGGGGGACGGGCGGCTTCGGCTACGACCCGATCTTCGTACCGGACGGCGACAGCCGTACGACCGCCGAGATGTCCGCCGAGGAGAAGGACGCCATCAGCCATCGCGGCCGCGCCTTCCGCGCCCTGGTCCCCATCATCGCCCAAGCAGTTCCGTAACGTCACGTGGCCGATTGCATCCATCCGAGAAAACGGCTCATGCGTCGATAAAGTGATCGGTCCAGAGTTTCGAGTAGAGCGCCCGCCCGTGGTCCGGTTGTGGCGCAGCATGGCGTCGAACGACAGTCGTACGGCTGCCGCGACGTCGTCCCCGGCCGCTGGTGCGTAAGCCCGCGAACGGCCGTTTCCAGATGGGCGATCTCGCTTCCGTCCTCCAGCGTGGCGATCGAGAATCCGGCCAGGAGGCCGGACCCGACCCGGCCGGGCGGCACGATCCGCACGCCCTATCCCATATCGCCTGCGGCGAGTAGATGTGACCACAATGACACTCCCTGTCGGAGTTCAATCGCGTCCAGCCGACCGCCAAACGTCGGCCTTGGTAATCAAATCCGTACAGAGAGTATTGGTGGCTCGGCACGCTGGGGGAGTAACCCAATGAGGATGCGGTTTCAAGCTGGGAGAAGCCGATGATCGAGGCAGCCGAAGCCGTTGAGACGGTGGAGGGGCTCAAGTCAGTCAAGCCGCGAACACCACCTGTGGCCGGTCGCGGCGCATCGGAACGGGACGGCCCGGTGCTGGGGGAGAAGTGGATTCCGCGTGACCCGCAGTGCCTGGCCTCGGTCCGCCGGTTCGTAAGCGATGTGGCCGCTGACTGGGGCGCCGGCGAGGATGTCCCGGAGATCGCCGAGCTCCTGGCCTCGGAACTCGTCACGAACGCGATCACCCATGGGTCGGTGGGCGTCCCCGAGACGAGCAGGATCAGGGTGACGATCAGCCGGGAGTGCAGGCTGCTCGTGGTCGACGTCCACGACTCGTGCAGCGCGCTGCCCCAGCCTCGCCAGGCCCGCGATTACGACCTGCGCGGCCGGGGCCTGGCCATCGTCCAGATGTTCTCCCACCGCTGGGGCTGGGAGCTCACCCCGTACGGAAAGTCTGTCTGGTTCCAGCTCGTAGCCTGGCCCGCACTCTGAGCTGCTTTTCGGTAGTTCCGCCTGGCTTGAGCGCCACTCCATAACGTTGCGGGTGGGCTGAGCCAATGGAGCCGAGCTGTATTTTGCCGAATGCAGGACAAGTTCAGCTGCGGGTCTGGAGTTGGGAAAATCAGCCGCGGCTTCCGAGCGGTCCGCCCTAGCATCGCACCCTGATGTGCGCGAAGGAGGGGGCCGCAGCACATGAATCAGGAGAAGTTCCGTCGGTCTGCCCGGTGGCGGTTGCCGTCCGGTATGTACGACCCCGTGGTGACCGCGGACGGCCGCAGGTGGCGTGATTACGAGCGGGCCGCTGAGGCGTCCGAGCCGAGAGTGGAGCGTCGTCTGGAGGAGCGTCGGCCGGAGGGCCGGATCCCCGCCCTGCTGACCGGCACCGCCAACGGGTTGAACAGCTCGCACGGCTTGAACGGCATGAATGGGGTGGGGGGCTCCCGGTGCGACGACCTGTTCGCAGACAAGATCACGGCGGCGGACGTGGCCGCAGGGGAGAAGCACGGCACAGGTGGGATCGTCCCCGGCGATGAGCCGGTCCATGAGCCCGCGGATGCGTGTGAGCTCTCCCCGGGTCAACCGGACGGACGGCACGAGCCTGCCGATCGGGCCGGGGACCGGGTAGAGAATCACGTCGAGGACGAGGCTCTCTACTCCGATGAGGCGGTTGATGACCACCGGGCCGCCGAGGCCTGTGAGCCGGCCAGTGAGACAGAGGGCGCCCTCGGATCCGACGGTCAGGCTGTTGTGCCGGGCTCCGGAGTCGCGGATGCTTCGTCCGCCGACGAGCCTGTCCCTACCGAAGAGTTCCGCATGGCGGGGGCGACCTCGAACGGCCCGAGGGATTGGGCGCCGGTTCTGGAGGAGGAGGACGACTGGCTCGACCGGCCGGGCCGTCCGCCGAGGCTCGAGGAGACCCGGCCGTACGGCAGGCCCGGCGGACTCGCGGAGCCGGACCCGCAGTCGCAGGTGAGCCTGGCTCAGGCGGTCGGTGGGCGCTTCCCCGACCCGCGCGGCACGTGGATCAGGCTGATCAACGCGGAGGGGCCCACGGAAGACCCGTTCCGGGCCACCAACGCGCTCGACTGCTCGCTCGCGGTGATCTCGACCTGGCATGGCGAGCCCGTCGTGGCGGCGCGCCGGTACCCGGAGTACGACACGGTCGGCCGGCCG
Organism: Sphaerimonospora cavernae; assembly: GCF_042435035.1. Taxonomy (NCBI): domain Bacteria; kingdom Bacillati; phylum Actinomycetota; class Actinomycetes; order Streptosporangiales; family Streptosporangiaceae; genus Sphaerimonospora; species Sphaerimonospora cavernae. Next base: position 36,899 of record NZ_JBHMQT010000021.1, on the reverse strand, counting down.
CTGCTGACCGGGGAGATCGGGGGAGTGGCCCGGGCGGAGGAGTGGCTGGGGCACCGGTTCGAATACGTGGGGCACGGCCGCCGCGCCTACGTCGCGATCGCCCAGCGGCTGGTCTTCGGTGGTCACGGCGCGTCCGCCGTCCTGATCACTCGCTGGCCCACCGGCGGCAGCCATGCCTGGAACGCCGTCAACTGCAACGGTGAGGTGCTGTGGATCGACGCCCAGCGTGGTCACATGGCCGTCGAGCCGCCGTATGAAGAGGTCACCGGCGTGTTCAGCGTGGTCATCGACCGGCACGGCCAGCGCCTGTGATCGGGACTGTGAACGGGCCTGCGAACGGGCCTGTGAACGGCGCTGCCCGTGCCGGGCGGTGTCAGGAGGCGACCAGCGAGCCCACGATCGAAGTCCGGGCCGCCCGCCGGGCGGGCAGCAGCGCCGCCAGCACCCCGGCCAGTCCCGACAGCACGACGAAGATCAGGATCTGACCGACCGGGAGCTGGAAGTAGACGCGGTCCGCCATCGTCTGCGTCGCGGCCCAGCCGTACGCGATGCCGAGCACCACGCCGACGATCGCGCCGACCAACCCGAGGACCAGGGCCTCGACCGAGAGCATGCCCCGAAGCTGGGCCCGGGTCAGCCCGAGGGCGCGTAGCAGCGCCGACTCGCGGGTCCGTTCGTGCACTGACAGCGACAGCGTGTTCGCGATGCCCAGCAGCGAGATGACGACGGCGAGCCCCAGCAGGCCGATGACGATCATCAGCATCATGTCGATCGCCTCGTCGAACTGGCCGCGCATCGCGGTCGTGCTGTCGATCTTGATCGCCGGATGGGCCGCCGTGACCTTCTCGAGGGCTCGTCGCGCCAGGTCGGGGTGCACCCCCTCGGCGGCATCGACCAGGACGATCCGCTGGGTCACCGTGTCGAAGCGCTGCACGAAGGTCTGCTCCGGGATGGTGATCGGGGGCAGCAGGGTGACACCCGACTTCAGCACCGCGCTCAACTGGAGCCGCAGATCCCCCTTGGGCGACGCGATCGTGACCGTGTCGCCGACCTTGAGACCGAGATCCTCGGCGACGGAGTCGTTCATCGCGACCTTGCCCGGGCCGAACCCGTCCATCGATCCCGAGGCCGCCTCCGGCTTGATCGAGACGCCGAAGGCCGACTGGGTCACGGCGCCCACGCCGAATTCGCGGCCGTTCACCGTGGTTTCCGCCTCGCGCACATCGGTCACGTCGGCCAGCTCGGACCGTCCGCGTAGCGCGTCCACCACCGAGCCCGGCACCGTGCCGGCCTGGGCCGAGACCAGGTAGTCGATCGGGAACTGCCGGTCGAGCTCCTTGCTGGTCGTCAACCGTACGGTCGCGGTCAGCACGGACATGAACGTGATCAGCGTGACGCCGATGGTGAGCGCGACCGTCGTGGTCGCCGCCCGCCCGGGGTTGCGCCGCGCGTTGGCGAGCGCCAGCCGTCCCGGCACGCCGAACAGCCGCGCCGGCAGCCAGCCCGCCAGCCCGCTCAGCGGTTTGACGATCACCGGGCCCAGGATGAGCACGGCGAAGAAGACCAGCACGCCGCCGCCCATCACCGTGAACAGCGCGCTCTCGCCGGGCTCCATGGTCACGCCCAACGCGGTCAGGGCGGCGCCGGCCACCGTGAAGAGGGCAGCGAAGATCATCCGGGTGACCCCGGTGCGGAACGTCTGCTCCTCGACCTGGGTGCGCAGCGCCGCGATCGGGGCGACCCTGGTCGCGTGGCGGGCGGGCAGCAGCGCCGCCGCCATGGTCACCACGAGCCCGGTCACGAGCCCGATGACGATCGTCTGTGAGGTCAGGCTGACCGAGCCCGTGGGGAGATCGGCCTCGACGCCCTGCAGTACGGCCACCGCGCCCGCGCCGAGGCCGTAGCCGACCAGCAGTCCGAGTACGGCCGAGATCAGCCCGACCACCGCCGACTCCAGCACGATCGAGACGAACACCTGGCGCCGGGTCGCGCCGATGCAGCGCAGCAGCGCCATCTCACGGATCCGCTGAGCCACCAGAATGTTGAACGTGTTGTAGATGACCAGGCCGGCGACGAGCAGTGCGATCACGCCGAACAGCAGCAGCCCCACCTTCATGAAGGTCATGCTCACGCCGTTCTTCTCGGCCAGGTCGGCGGCACGCCGCTGCCCCGTCTGGACGATCGTCGTCGACTTCGGGGCGTCGGATCCGAGGGCCGCCTCGACGGCCGTACGGAGACTCTCGGGGGAGGGGCCGGCGCTGACGACGGCGATCTCACGGAAGCCCTTCTCCCCGGTCATGCGCAGGGCGTCGGCGGGAGTGAAGGCGACCGCGCCGAGCCGGGCGAGATCCGCGTCGAGGCCCACGTCGAAGGTGCCGACGAGCCGGAAGTCGTGCCGGGCGCCGCGGTGATCGAGCACGGAGATCGTGTCGCCGGGCTGGAAGCCCTCGGTCCTGGCGATGTTCTTCTCGAGGACGGCCTGGCCGTCCGTCTCGGGACCGTGGCCGCCCGTGACCTTGAGCCGGCTCGCCGGGATCGACACGCCCATGGTCGGGTGGTCACCGGCTGTCCTGCCGTCCTTGCCGATCAACGGAGCATCGCCGCGGACCATGGGCTGCGCGTCCCGGACGCCCGTGACGGCCCTGACCCTGGCCAGCGTTTCCCTGGACAGATCGCCTTCGGTCGGGAGCACGACCACGTCGACCGTGGCGGCATCGTCGGCGAAGGCCCGGTTGAACCCCGCGTCGATGGTGTCGGTCAGCACGAACGTGCCGGCGATGAAGCCCACCCCCAGCGTGATCGCCAGGGAGGTGAGCAGCAGGCGCAGCTTGTGCGCGAGCAGGCCGGCGAGGGTGGTCTTGAACACGGCTCAGGCCTCCAGCGCCATCAGTGTGTCGAGGACCCGCTGCGGCGTCGGCTCGGCCAGTTCGCTGACCAGCAGCCCGTCGCGGAGGAAGACCACGTGGTCGGCGTAGGACGCGGCCACCGGGTCGTGGGTCACCATCACGATCGTCTGACCGAGTTCGCGGACCGACCGGCGCAGGAACGACAGCACCTCGGCGCCGCTGCGCGAGTCGAGGTTGCCGGTGGGCTCGTCCGCGAAGATCACCTGTGGCTTGCTGATCAGCGCCCGTGCCACGGCGACCCGCTGCTGCTGGCCGCCGGACAGCTCACTGGGCTTGTGCTTGAGGCGGTCCCGCAGGCCGACCGTGTCGATCACCTGGTCGAACAGGACCTGGTCGGCCTGCCGTCCCGCGATCTCCAGGGGCAGCCGGATGTTCTGCTCGGCCGTCAGCGTCGGCAGCAGGTTGAACGCCTGGAAGATGAACCCCACACGCTCGCGCCGCAGCAGCGTGAGCTGCTTGTCGTTCAGCCGGGTGATGTCGACGTCGCCGATCATGATCTGGCCGTCGGTCACCGAGTCGAGTCCGGCCAGGCAGTGCATGAGCGTCGACTTGCCGGATCCCGACGGCCCCATGATGGCCGTGAACGCCCCCGTGGCGAAGCCGACGTCGATCCCCCGCAGCGCGTGCACCGCCGCGTCGCCCTCGCCGTACACCTTGGTCAGTCCTCTCGCTGTGACGGCGGTACGGACATCGGTCGTTGTTGTGGTCATGCCAGTCACGCTATGGCCGGGATCTCGCCGTTCCCTCGGTCTCCGGGACGGACTTGAGCCGCACTGCCGCGGTGACGTGTGCGCCCGAAGTGCGACTTGTGATGTAGTCCGCGGTCACCCATTGGGATGATCAGGCTGGACCAAGCCCGTTTCGTACGCGTAGACGACGGCCTGGGCGCGGTCGCGCAGGTTCAGCTTGGCGAGGACCCGACCGAGGTGGGTCTTCACGGTCGCCTCGGCGAGGTGCAGCCGCCCGGCGATCTCGGTGTTCGACAGCCCCCGGGCCACGAGGAGAAGGACCTCGCGCTCGCGTGCCGTCAGCATGTCCGCGTCCCGCTTCCCCCGGGCCTCGCCATCCGGGAGGTGCGTGGCGAAGCGGTCGAGCAGACGGCGGGTCGTGCTGGGCGCGACCACCGCGTCACCGGAGTGGACCGAGTGGATCGCGCTGATCAGTTCGGCCGGCGGCACGTCCTTGAGCAGGAACCCCGACGCGCCGGCCTTGATGGCCGCGAACGCGTACTCGTCGAGGTCGAAGGTGGTCAGGATGAGCACCTTCGGCCCATCCGACGTCGCGCAGATGCGGCGGGCCGCCTCGACGCCGTCCATCCGCGGCATGCGCACGTCCATCAGCACGACGTCGGCCTCAACGGCGCCGTCGAGGCCGACACCCTTGAGGGCCTCGACGGCCGCCTGCCCGTCCGGAGCCTCGCCGACGACCTCGATGTCCGGCTGAGCGCCCAGAACCATCCGGAAGCCGGCCCGCACCAGCTCCTGATCATCGACCAGCATCACCCGAATCATCGCCGTCCCGTTCTCTCGTCTGCACCGGTCTCCCGGCTACACCGGCACACCGAGCGGGATCCGGGCGACGACCTGGAAGCCTCCGCCCGGGTGAGGGCCCGCCTCGACGCTCCCGCCGTACATCGAGGCCCGCTCCCGCATGCCGATCAGCCCGTGGCCGCCCTCGGCGCGCGGGGCCGCCGCGCCCCGGCCGTCATCGACGATCCGCAGCACGGCCTCGCCCGCGCCGTACGTGATCTCGACCCTGGACCGGACATCGGGGCCGCCATGCTTGAGCGTATTGGTCAGCGCCTCCTGGACGATCCGGTAGATCGCGAGTTGCTCACCCTCGGGGAGGTCGCGCGGGGTGCCCGAGACCTCGATCTCGACCGGCAGCCCCGAGTCGCGGAGCTGCCGGACCAGTTCGCCGAGCTGGGCGACGCCCGGCTGCGGCGCGTACTCCTCGGCCGGACTGCCCGCGTTCTGCCTGAGCACCCCGACCAGCCGCCGCATCTCCGCCAGCGCCTGCCGCCCGGTCCCGGAGATCGTCCGCAGCGCGTGGCGGGTCTGTTCGGGGTCGCTGTCGAGGGCGTACGCCGCGCCGTCGGCCTGCACGACCATCACGCTGACGTTGTGCGCGACCACGTCGTGCAGTTCCCGGGCGATGCGGGCCCGTTCGGCGGCGGCCGCGATGCGCGCCTGCTGGTCCCGCTCCAGCTCGGCCCGTTCGGCCCGCTCCACCAGGCTGTCGACGTAGCGTCGCCGCGTGTTGGAGTAGATCCCGGTGATCCAGATGGTGACCACGAACACCGAGGAGGACAGGAACGGCTGGGTGACCTCGTTTCCCCACTGGAGCATGGCGAGCAGCAGCCCGAGTTCGGCGACCAGAGCGGCGGCCACCGCCCAGGCGGTCGTGCACCGCGCGGCCACGCCGTACATCGCGACCAGGACTGCCAGGTTCGCCGGCGCGATGGTGATGTTGGCCAGCCACTGGCCGAAACAGATGAGCGCGACGATCGCGAACACCTCGCGGGGGCGGCTCCGCCGCCAGGTCAGCGGCAGGAGCAGGGCGACCGTGAGCGGCAGCAGACCGGCTACGCCGATGTGCGTGAAGTGATCCCGTGGATAGGCATTGGCGTAGACCTCCAGGGTGAGCAGGGAGAGCAGCCACAGGGGTGAGACCGTGAGGACGTCCACCAGCTTCGTGTGGCGCCGACTCCACGCGCGCAATCTGCCGAACACGGGTTCAACTGTACGTATCCCCAGCTCAGCCGGGGGTCCACCTGAAGTCGGATCCCCGCCTACGACTCAGGTCGCAGCCGTGCGCTTCTACGGAGGTCCGAGCCGACCCGTCTCCTGCTCGGTGCGGGCGCGCAGGCCCAGCGTGGCCCGAGTCGCCCGCCGCGCCGAATTCGGCGCGCTGCAATCTTCTCGGCCATTCTCTCAACTGTCTTAAGAAGAATTCGAGTGGGGTCGACGAGATTCGAACTCGCACTTGACGGCACCTAAAACCGTTGCCTCGACCGATTGGGCTACGACCCCTTTTCCTTTTCCTTTTCCTTTGCCCGCGAAATTCTCTGTTTGAGAATGGCAGTTCGGGTATCGGGTAGAGGAATCGGAGATTTTCTCTTCTGTTGCAGAGCCGATTTTGCTGCGCCCATCCTACCGCGTGTCCGGAGGTCGGAGATCCGCGCAGGCCCTGGGTGGATCAGGAAAGGGCGAGGTCCTTCAGGAGGCGGGCGACGTGGCCGGTGGCCTTCACGTTGTAGAGGGCCTTCTCCACCTTGCCGTCGGCGTCGATGACGAAGGTAGAGCGGATGACGCCCATGATCTTCTTGCCGTAGTTCAGTTTCTCGCCGTACGCGCCGTAGGCCTTGTGCACCTCGAGATCCGGGTCGGACAGCAGCGGGAAGGTGAGCGCGTCACGCTCGCGGAACTGCTGGAGCTTGGCGGGTTTGTCCTTGGAGACGCCGAGCACGACGATGTCCTTGCCCGTCAGCGCGTCCAGGTTGTCGCGGAAGTCGCAGGCCTGCTTGGTGCAGCCGGGCGTCATCGCGGCCGGGTAGAAGTACAGGATGACCCGCCTGCCGCGGAACGACTCCAGCGAGACCTCGTTCTCGTCGGCGTCGCGGAGGGTGAAGTCCGGCGCGGCGTCGCCGGTCTCGAGCCTGCTCATCATGGCCTCCTTCAGGAACCGCGGTTTTCAGGGAACCGCGGTTTTCAGGGAACGCGGTGGGCGTCTGATCCACGCTACAGGTTCCACCGCTGCGCGCGGTGCACGCGAGACCTGGCAGACTGATCGCAGACGAGTAAACAGGAGGGGGATCGCATGGCGGACACCGATCCCGATGCGCTGGAGCAGCAGATCGAGCGCACCAGGGCGGAGCTCGCGCGCACGGTGGACGCCATCGCCGACCGGGTGAGCCCGAAGCGGGTGGCGGAGCGAGAAGTGGCCAAGGCGAAGGCCAACGCCAAGCAGTTCGTCACGTCCTTCGAGGATCTCCTGCGCGGCCATCCCCGTAGGTTCACCACCTATGCCCCGATTGATGAAGCGGAACCGCCGCGGACTCCGAGCATGGGGCCGCTGCTCGTCGGCATCGGCGCGGCCGTGGTGATCGGTGCGGCGGTCGTGCTGCTGCGCCGTCGCGCCCGCTGAGCAGTACCGCCCAGCCGGGAGTCAGAGGAAGGTCCTGCCCTCGCCGCGATAGGTGGGGACCTCGCCGACGACCCGGTCGCCCTCGATCAGGTGGAGGCTCGCGAACCGCTCGCTGAGCTCGCCCGCCTTCGCGTGCCGGAACCAGACGCGGTCGCCCACGCGCAGATCGGCCGCGGCCTCGCCCAGCAGTGGTGTCTGCACCTCGCCCGCGCCCTCGTCCGAGTCGTACCGCAGCCCGCCCGGCAGGTACGGCTGGGGCAGGCGCGTGGGACCGGGCGGCCCTGAGGCGTGATAGCCCCCGCCGAGCACGGTCGCCACGTGCGGGCCGGGCCGGCGCACCACGGGCAGCGCGAACAGCGCGGCGGGACGGCCGGTGAAGTTCCGATAGAAGTCGAACAGCCGGGGGTGGAACAGCCCGGAGCCCGCCGCCACCTCGGTGATCGCCCGTTCCCGCACCGTCTTCTCGATGCTCCCCGTGCCGCCGCCGTTGACGAACTCCAGGTCGGCGATCCGCCGTACGGCCTGCACGATCCGGCCGCGCCGCCTGACCAGCTCCCGCTGCGACCTGCCCTGCATCCAGCGCACCAGAGCGCCGTACGCACCCGGGACGTCGTCGCCGACGCCGGCGATCTGCCCCTCGTACGACATGAGTCCGGCAAGCCGCAGACCGGGACGCTTGGTGATGTCGGTGGCGAGGGCCGCGGCCTGCTCCGGCGAGCGTACGGGTGAGCGCAGCGCGCCGGCCCGGAGTTTCCCGGCGAAGGCCACGAAGGCGGCGTCGATGTCCAGGCACACCCGGATCGGGTGGGCGAGACCGAGACCGTCGATGACGTCGTCGATCAGATCCAGGTGCTCGGGGGAGTCGACCATCAGGGTGATCTCGCGGGCGGCCCGCTCGTCGGAGCCGAGGGCGCGCAGGGCGTCCCGATCCGTCGTGGGATAGGCGACCAGCACGTCGCGCAGCCCGGTGGAGACCAGCCAGAGGGCCTCGGACAGGGTGAACGCCATGATCCCGGAGAAGCCTTCCATGGCGAGGACCCGTTCCAGGATCGCCCGGCAGCGGATCGACTTGCTGGCCACCCGGATCGGCTTGCCGTGCGCCCGCCGGACCATGTCCGCGGCGTTGGCCAGCAGGGCGTCCATGTCCAGGACGGCGAAGGGGGGCTCCAACGCGGCGGTGGCGATGTCCAGGCGTTCACGAGCGAGGTGCCGATGGTCGTGCATGTCCGCAGCTTAGTACCGGCGCGGCCGATTTTCATGAGCCACGTTCATGTTATCCCCATCCCAAACTCCGGCTGCGCAAAGTCCACGCCATCTGTCCCCCAAGATCGCCCAGCCCGGCGGGTGACCGGACGCCTCGCGCCCCGCCCGCGTGTACCTATTCATGACCAGGTAAGAGAGGGGTGAGGGACGGGTGAGTGTCGTCCAAGATCTTGTCACGGGCTTTCCGCCCGAGGAGGCGGCCGGCTCCGACCCGGCCGCGCGGGCGCTGTGGCCGGGCCGCACGCCGGCGGGGATCACTGTGGCCGCCGTGCTCTCCCTGCTCGCCTGGGCGGTGCTCGCCGAAATCGTCGCCGCCATGGCAGGCCTCGCCGTACGGCCGTCGGCGCTGTGGCCGCCGGTGCGGCGGGTGCTGTCGGTGACCTTCGGCGATCCTGTCGTCCCGACCATCGCGATGGCCGTAATCGTATGCGGGGCAGGGCTGATGGCCCTGGCCGTCATTCCCGGACGGCCCAGGCTGGTGCCGCTGGAGGGCGACGATCCGCTGCTCGTCATCGGCCTCACCCGGTCCGGTCTGCGCCGTACACTCGCCGCCGCCGCATGGGAAGCGGTGGACGGCGAGGGTTTCTACGTCGAGCACGTCGGCGTGCGCGTCCTGCGCAGGCAGATCGAGGTCACCGTGGAGACCGACGCGGACCGGGCCGGGGAGCTGCTCCGCGAGGTCGGCGCCGCCGTCGGCGACCGGCTCTCCGGACTCGGCGCGCTGGGCCACCGCGAGGTGGTCGTACGGCTACGCGGGAGGAGGACGTGACGATGCGCTCACACCTGCGCTCACATCTGCGTTCGTATTTGGGGAACCGGATCGGGATCGGGCTGGTGGGCCTGGCCCTCGTCGGTGGGGGCGGCTATGTGATGTCCGTCCGGCTCGACCGGCCGCGCGACCCCGTCATGGACCTCGCCTCGCTCACCGCCGGCAGGCCCTGGGCCTGGCCGCTGGCCGCCGGGGTCGCCCTGCTGCTCGCGCTGGCCGCGACCCGCTGGCTCCTTTCCGCGCTGGGCTGGCGGCGCTGCGGAAGCCGTACGGCATCGGGCATCGCGATGCTGGGCGTCGCGCTGAGGGGCGTCGACGGCATCGCCGGGATCAAGGTCAGGATCGTGGGCGAGCGCAGGATGCGGGTGTCGCTGTCGCTGCGGCCGGAGGCCGACCTGCCTGAGGTGGTCGCCCGCCTCGACCACTCGGCGATCTCACGGGCGCGCGGCGCCGTCGACCTGCCGGACCTTCCCGCCGTCGCCCGCCTGCACGTCCGCCGCCGCTGACCGCCCCGCTCGCCGGGCTCCCAGGGCGAGACCGGCGGCCAGGCAGGCGAGGGGCACGACGGGCACCACATAGCGGTGATCGAACGCCGCGATGAGCGGCGGCAGCATCAGCAGGGCCGTCGCGGCGGCCAACGGCAGCAGCGCGGCCCACCGCCGGACGATCACGCCGCCGAGCCCGGCCAGCAGGATCGCGGCCAGCACCGGCCCGCGCACGAACCCGGCCCGCTGGTAGGCGCGCAGCCATCCGGCGTACGGCTCCACGACGCGCGTCGCGCCGGACGAACCCTGATAGGCCGTGGTCAGCTCCGTCGCGGTACGGCCCGCCGAGGCGATCTTTTCGTTGAACGGCTTGATCGTCTCGGGGAAGACGTAGGCGCTCTGCGGGCCCGGCGAGGGATAGACCCTCCGGTCCCATTCGAACGCCCACAGCGCGTCGTGCAGCCCGGTGAGCAGGAAGTCGACCGGCTGGCTGCGGATCGCGAGTGAGGCGAACTCCCCGGCGAGGCGTTCCCGGTCCTTGCCCGCACGCTGAAGGGGAGAGCCGGCGTCCCAGATGTAGGCGGGAGCGGCCATCCGGGGCCCCGGCGGCGGGCACAGCACGGCGAGCTCCTTCGCCGGCCGCATCACCGCGCAGTCGGCGAATGTCATCGTGCGGGACCACAGCCAGGTGTTGCTGCCGCCCATGCCGTACGACCCGTGGGCGCTGTGGAACCAGACGGCGTAGCCGCCCAGCACGGCGGAGGCGGCGACCAGCCCGGCGAGGGTGGCGCGCCATCGCGCACGCCCGGGGAACAGCACGAGCAGGGCGAGCAGCGCGAGCACGATCAGCGGCAGCCCGATCGTACGGGTGATCGTGGCGAGCCCCAGCAGGAGCAGCGCCGTGACGGCCGCCAACAGCGGCGGGCGCGGCCACCACAGAAGGAGCGTCACCGCCGCCACGACCAGGGCCGTGAAGAGCAGGTCGGCCATGACGAGGTGCTCGAGCTGGATCTGGTGCGCGTCCAGCAGCACCGGCGCCGCGGCCAGCGCCGCGCCCCAGCCCGGCAGTGCCGTACGGCGCCGCAGCACGGCGTAGACGCAGCCGGCGATGCCCAGGCCGAGCAGGTGCTGGGCGACCGTGACGGCCGTGAGGCTGTGCAACGGGCTCAGCGCCCACAAGAACAACGAGTAGCCCGAGGGCCTGGACCGCAGGGGTTGCAGGTCCAGGGCCGAGCTGAGATAGGAGAACGAGTCGGCCCAGAACCACAGCGCCGGGCGGTAGCCGAGGACGGCCGACGCGCGCAGCGCGACGCCCAGGGTCAGCACGACCAGGAACGCCCGGTGTGCCCTCACTCGTGCACCCACCAAGGGATACTCCTCCTCGCCAGGCTGTCATCGGGGGCTGTAATGCGGGGAGTGGCGGGATCAGCACTCGATGACGTTGACGGCGAGACCGCCGCGTGAGGTCTCCTTGTATTTGTCGAGCATGTCCCTGCCGGTGTCCCGCATGGTCTTGATGGCCTTGTCGAGCGCCACGAAGTGCCGGCCGTCGCCCCGCAGCGCGATCCGGGAGGCGGCGATCGCCTTGATCGAGGCTACCGCGTTGCGCTCGATGCACGGGATCTGCACCAGACCGCCGATGGGATCGCAGGTGAGACCGAGGTTGTGCTCGATCCCGATCTCCGCGGCGTTCTCCACCTGCTCAGGGGTGCCGCCCAGCACCTCGGTCAGGCCGGCCGCGGCCATGGAGCAGGCCGAGCCGACCTCCCCCTGACAGCCGACCTCCGCCCCCGAGATGGAGGCGTTCTCCTTGAACAGCACGCCGATCGCCCCGGCGGTGAGGAGGAAGCGCACGATGCCGTCATCGCTCGCGCCGGGGACGAACCTCGTGTAGTAGGACAGCACGGCGGGCACGATCCCGGCGGCGCCGTTGGTCGGCGCGGTGACGATCCGGCCGCCCGCCGCGTTCTCCTCGTTGACGGCGAGGGCGAACAGCGTCACCCAGTCCATCGCGCGCAACGGATCGGCGTCGCCCTCGCTGCGCAGCCTGCGGTAGAGCTGGTTGGCCCGGCGCCGGACCTTGAGACCGCCCGGCAGCACGCCCTCGCGGGTGCTGCCACGCTGCACGCACTCGGCCATGACCGACCACAGGTGCAGCAGGCCGTCGCGGATCTCCTGCGGGCTCCGGCCGAAGGCCTGCTCGTTCTCCAGCATCACTCCGGAGATCGAAAGGCCCGTGTCGGCGCACCGCTCCAGCAGCTGGGCCCCTGTCGTGAACGGGTGCGGCAGGACCGTGTCGTCGGGCTTGATCCGGTCGGCGCCCGTCGCGTTCTCGTCCACCACGAAGCCGCCGCCGACCGAGTAGTAGATCTTCTCGCGCAGCACGGTGTCGCCCGTGTCGCCCATGAAGGCGGTGAAGCGCATGCCGTTGGGATGGTGCGGCAGCGACACCTTCCGCTCGAAGACGAGGTCCTCGCCGACGACGAACGGGATCTCGTGCGTGCCGTACAACCTCACCGTGCCGCGCGCCCGTATCGCGGCGAGCCTGTCCTCGACGGTGTCCACGTCGACGAGCTCGGGCTTCTCACCGGACAGGCCGAGCAGGACGGCCTTGTCGCTGCCGTGGCCCTTGCCGGTCAGCCCGAGTGAGCCGTACAGGACGGCCTCGACGCGGGTGACCTTCTCCAGCAGCCCGTCGTCGTGCAGGCCCCTGGCGAATTTGTGTGCCGCGGCCATCGGGCCGCCCGTGTGCGAGCTGGACGGCCCGATCCCCACCTTGAACAGGTCGAAGACACTGATCGCCATTGATCTGGTCTCTATTCAGGATTTCTTAGGACTCGCCGGAGATGAACGCGCCGTACTCGGCCGCGGACAGCACCTCGTCCGGCTCGTGCTCGATGCGCACACGGAACAGCCAGCCCTCGCCGTACGGGTCGGAGTTGACCAGGGACGGGTCGTCCACCACGGCGGGGTTGGTCTCCACGACCTCACCGTCCACAGGGGAGAAGATGTCGCTCACCGACTTGGTCGACTCGACCTCGCCCACCGCGTCACCGGCGGAGATGGCGGCGCCGACCTCGGGAACCTGCACGAAGACCACATCACCGAGCTGTTCGGCCGCGTGCGCGGTGATGCCGACGGTCACGGTCATGCCGTCGTCCAGCCCGGCCAACCACTCGTGCTCCTTGGTGTAGCTCAGGTCCTCGGGAATGCTGCTCACTTGCTCCTCCTATAGAAAGGCAGGTCAACTATGTCGACCGGTTCCTGGGCGCCGCGGATGTCCACGGCGAGGCCGTCCCCGCTCTCGGCGGCGGCGCGGGAGATGTACGCCAGCGCGATCGGCCGGCCCAGCGAACGCGAGGGGGCGCCGCTGGTGACCTCGCCGACGACCTCACCGCCACGGGTCACCGGATAACCGTGGCGGGGCACTCGGCGGCCGCGCGCCACCAGCCCGACCAGCCGTCGGCTCGCGCCCGTCTCCTCCGCGCCCGTCTCCTCCGTGCCTGTCTCAAGCTGGGCGATCTTGGCCAGGGCGGCCCGGCCGACGAAATCGCCGGGCTTGTCGAACCGCACCACCCGGCCGAGGCCCGCGTCGAACGGCGTCGTCTCGGTGGTCAGCTCGTTGCCGTAGAGCGGCATGCCGGCCTCCAGCCGCAGCGTGTCGCGGGACGACAGCCCGGCGGGCGACAGGCCGGACTCCTTGCCGGCCTCGCTCAGCGCCTGCCAGAGCGGCGCCGCGTCCTGTGGACGGACGAACAGCTCGAACCCGTCCTCGCCCGTGTAGCCCGTGCGGGCGATCAGCGCGGACACGCCGGCGACCGTCCCGGGGATGATCGCGTAGTACTTCAGGCCGTCCAACTCGGCGGCGGTGCCGCTCTCGGTCAGGCCGCGTAGGATCTCGACGCTGCGCGGCCCCTGGATCGCGATCAGCGCGTAGTCGTCGGAACGGTCCTCGACGACGGCGCCGGACGGCTGGGCACGTTCGGTCAGCTCACGGGCGACCATGGGCGCGTTGGCGGCGTTGGCGACGACCATGAACTCCTCGTCGCCGAGCCGGTAGACGATGAGGTCGTCGAGGATGCCGCCGACCTCGTTCACCATCATGGTGTAGCGGGCGCGGCCGAGGCCGAGCGTGCTCAGCTGGCCGACCAGGGCGTAGTCGAGGGCCTCGCCCGACCGCGGACCGGTGACGAAGATCTCCCCCATGTGGGACAGATCGAACAGCCCGGCGGCCGTACGGACCGCGTCGTGCTCGGCCGACTCGCTGCCGTAGCGCAGCGGCATCAGCCATCCCGCGAAGTCGGTCAGGGTCGCGCTGAGGCTCTCGTGGACCTCGCGCAAAGGGGTAGATCGAGACATGATCGCACTCGCACCTCGGAAAGGACGGATGAGGGCATCCTCCCCCTCTGTCATCGGCGCCTGAGAGCTTCGTCCGTGTTTTGCCGGACTTTCACCTTCGGCGAGACCCCGATCCCTCGTGGTCCACTTTCCAGAGCACACCTGGCCCGTACGGTCCTTTGCCTTGAGAGGTTCGCGGGGAGGGCTTGCTCCTTCAGGGATCCTGACCGGCTTGCCAGGATGCTCTCCCGCACGGGATCACTGGTGCAGGGCAAGCCTAACGGCTCAACCCGATCTCCGGAACCGTCTATAGCGGGGTGACGTACGCCCCGGAGATGCCCCCGTCGACCAGGAACTCCGAGGCGGTGATGAACGACGCGTCGTCCGAGGCGAGGAACGCCACGGCGGCCGCGATCTCCTCGGCCCGGGCGAACCTGCCGAGCGGCACGTGGACGAGACGGCGCCGCGCCCGCTCCGGGTCCTTGGCGAACAGCTCGCGCAGCAGCGGCGTGTCGACAGGACCGGGGCACAGCGCGTTCACCCTGATGCCCTCGCGGGCGAACTGCACGCCGAGCTCACGGCTCATCGCCAGCACCCCGCCCTTGGACGCGGTGTAGGAGATCTGTGACGTCGCAGACCCCAGGACCGCGACGAACGAGGCGGTGTTGATGATCGAACCCTTGCCCTGCCGCCGCATGTACGGAATGACATGCTTGCAGCACAGGTACACGCCGGTGAGGTTGACCTCCTGGACCCTGCGCCACGCCTCGATTCCGGTGTCCAGGATCGAGACGTCCTCCGGTGGCGAGATGCCCGCGTTGTTGAAGGCGATGTCGATCCGGCCATAGGTGTCGAAGGCGGCCTGGTACATCCGTGTGACATCGTTCTCGTCGGCGACGTCGGCCTTGACGTACAGACCTCCGACCTCTTCGGCGACCTTGGCGCCGGTGACCTCGTCGAGGTCGACCGCGACCACCTTCGCACCTTCCCGGGCGAACCGGTGGGCCGTGGCCAGGCCGATGCCGCTGCCCGCCCCGGTGATGACGGCGACGCGGTCCTGCAAACGCTGCATGTGTCTACTCCGTGCTTGTCCACTCCGTGGAGATGAAGACGTTCTTGGTCTCGGTGAAGGCGGCGAGGGCGTCGGGACCCAGCTCCCGGCCGAGCCCCGATTGCTTGAACCCGCCGAACGGTGTCCAGTAGCGGACGCTGGAGTGGGAGTTCACCGACAGGTTTCCCGCCTCCACGTCCCTGGCCACCCGCAACGCGCGCCCGACGTCTCGTGTCCAGATCGACCCCGAAAGGCCGTACTGCGTGTTGTTGGCGATCTGTACGGCGTGAGCCTCGTCCTCGAACGGGACGACGGTGACGACCGGTCCGAAGATCTCCTCGGTGAACGCGCGGCGGAACGCGGCGTGGCTCCCGCCGGGCTCGATGTCCACAGGATCGAACCCTTCTGGCGCGGTCAGCACCGACGGCGGGAACCAGTAGCCGGGTCCGCTCGGGCATGAGCCCGTGGCGTACACGCCCGCCGGCCCCGTGACGAACGACCTGACCCGGTCCCGGTGCTCGGCGCTGATCAGGGGCCCCATCTGGCTGGCCGGGTCCAGCGGGTCGCCGACCTTCACCTCCTGTACGGCCTGCCCGAGCCGCAGGAGGAAGTCGTCGTAGACGGAATGCTCCACCAGGATGCGCGAGCGGGCGCAGCAGTCCTGCCCGGAGTTGTCGAAAACCGCCATCGGGGCTGTGGCGGCCGCCCGGTCCAGGTCGGCGTCGGCGAAGACGATGTTGGCGCTCTTGCCGCCCAGCTCCAGTGTCACCCGCTTGACCTGCTCGGCCGCCTTCGCCGCGATCAGCCTGCCCACCTCGGTCGATCCGGTGAAGACGATCTTCCGTACATCCGGATGCCCGACCAGCCGGGCCCCGGCGACCTCGCCCTCGCCGGGTACGACCTGGAGGACTCCCTCCGGCAGCCCCGCCTCAAGGGCGAGCTCGGCCAGCCGGAGCGCGGTGAGCGGGGTCCACTCGGCGGGCTTCACGACGACCGTGTTGCCGGCGGCCAGCGCGGGGGCCGCCCCCCACATCATGATCACCATCGGGAAGTTCCACGGCACGATCACGCCGACGACGCCCAGCGGCTCGGCGAACGTGATGTCCACTCCGCCCGGCACGGGGATCTGCCTGCCGTGATCTCGCTCGGGCGCACCCGAGTAGAAGTCGAGCACGTCGCGGACGTTCCCCGCCTCCCAACGGGCGTTGCCGACTGTGTGCCCCGCGTTGGCGATCTCCAGCCGGGCCAGCTCCTCGGCGTGCTCCTCGACCGTGCGGGCGAAGCCGCGCAGCAGCCGTGCCCGGTCACCTGGACTGACGGACCGCCAGGCGGGGAAGGCCCGCCGGGCACGTTCCACCGTCCGGTCCACCTCAGCGGCGTCCGCCATCTCCATCTCGGCGATCGCCTCCTCCGTCGCCGGATTGACTATCTTCACAGCGCTACCCTCAAAGGCGTTCGAACCCCCGATAGAGCTCCCAGTCGGTGACCGCCGCGTCGAAGGCGGCCAGTTCGATCCGGGCGTTGTTGGCGTAGTGATCGACGACGTCCTTGCCGAAGGCGTCGCGCGCGATATCCGAGCCCTCCCACAGCGCGAGCGCGTCACGAAGCGTGGCCGGTACGGTCTCGGCGCCGGCGGCGTACGCGTTGCCGGCGAACGGCTCCTCCAGCGGCAGTTCGAGATCGATGCCGCGCAGCCCGGCGGCGATCATCGCGGCTACCGCGAGGTAGGGGTTGACGTCCCCGCCCGGCACCCGGTTCTCCAGCCGCAGTGAACGGCCGTGCCCGACCAGGCGCAGCGCGCACGTCCGGTTGTCGACACCCCATTTCACCGCAGTGGGCGCGAAACTGCCGGGCACGAAGCGCTTGTAGGAGTTGATGTTGGGCGCGTAGGCCAGGGTGAGCTCGCGCAGGGTGGCGAGCTGACCCGCGATGAAGTGCCGCCCGGCCGTCGACAGTCCGTACGGCTCCGTCCCCGCCAGCACCGGGGTGCCGCCTGCGTCCCGCAGGGAGATGTGGATGTGGCAGGAGTTGCCCTCGCGCGGGTCGGGCTTGGCCATGAACGTGATCGACCTGCCCTCCTGGGCGGCGATCTCCTTGGCGCCGTTCTTGTAGAAGACATGGTTGTCGCAGGTCGTCAAAGCGTCGGCGTACCGGAAGGTGATCTCGTGCTGCCCGAGGTTGCACTCGCCCTTGGCGGACTCCACGTACAGCCCCGCGCCCTCCATGCCGAGCCTGATCTTGCGCAGCAACGGCTCGATCCTGGCGGTGCCGAGCAGCGAGTAGTCGACGTTGTAGAGGTTGACCGGGGTCATGTCGCGGTATCCCCGCTGCCAGGCCTGCTCGTAACTGTCCTCGTACACGCGGAACTCCAGTTCCGTCCCGACCAGCGCGGTCCATCCCCGCTCGGCCAGCCGGGCGAGCTGCGCGCGCAGGATCTGCCGCGGCGAGGCGACGACGTCGGAACCGTCCTCCCACGTCAGGTCGGCCAGCAGCAGGACCGTTCCCTCATGCCACGGCACCCGGCGCAGCGTGGACAGGTCCGGCTTCATCACGAAGTCGCCGTACCCCCGCTCCCACGACGACATGGCATAGCCGTCGACCGTGTTCATATCCACGTCTACGGCGAGCAGGTAGTCGCATCCCTCCGCCCCATGGTCGAGCACCACTTCCAGGAAGTACCGTGCCGCCAGGCGCTTGCCCTGCAGCCGACCCTGCATATCGGTCACGGCGAGCAGGACGGTGTCCACGCGGCCCGCCTCGACGTCGCCGCGAAGCTCCTCCACGCTCAGCACGGGCGCCTCCTGTTCGAGAGGTCTGGCTGCTCAAGAGGTCTGGCTCGCGCCCGGCAACCCAAAAGTCTGGAACCAGACCATTGAGGGCATGCAAGCACTCAGGCGATCCCCTTACCCTCGTCGCAGCTTCATCCAGAGCAGCTTCACCCAGAGTAGATCGAGAGCACGTTGATCGAGCACGCGGTGGCCCAGCACGACGCCATCGTCGCGGCGATCCTCGCCGGCGATCCGGAGGCGGCCCGCCGCGCGGTGGCCGAGCATTCAGCGGGGACGGCCGCCCTGTTGCGCGGCTTCCTCTCCTGATTCGGGCCGCGTATTCGCTGGGGAGCGAGCACCTGCTGGGGGCGGCCAACTGCTTGAGCCGAGCACTTTGGGGTGCACCTTACTATCAGAAGCCGGGGTCTTTGTATGGGGTTTTCGCATGGATGACTGGTTTCATGATCGTGTCGTCGACGGCCACCAACTGCCGCTTCTCTGCTTCTTCGTCGCTCTGATCGTCGCTTTCGTGTTCACGAGGATCAACGTGCGGCTGATCCGGGCGCGGGTGCGGTGGTTCGGCAACGTCAACGTCGGAGAGATGCACATCCACCACGTTGTGTTCGGCGTGATCCTCATGCTGCTCGGTGGGGTGGCCGGCCTGATCCTGGCCGGAGTGTCGACGGCGTGGTACTCGTTCACGGCCGCGGTCTTCGGCGTCGGCGCCGCTCTCGTGCTCGATGAGTTCGCGCTCATCCTGCACCTGCGTGACGTGTACTGGCAGGAGGAGGGACGCACCTCGGTCGACGCGGTTTTCGTCGCGATCGCGGGCACCGGGTTGCTGCTGCTCGGTCTGCGGCCGCTCGCCTGGAGTGAGGCGAACGGAGCGGTGGCGGGGGCATGGCCTGCGGCGACGTTCCTCGTCGTCAACCTCGTCTTCGCGGTCGTCACCCTGCTCAAGGGGAAGATCTGGAGTGGCCTGCTCGGGTTGTTCGTGCCGCCTTTCGTCTATGTCGGCGCGGTGCGCCTGGCCCGCCCCGGATCGCCATGGGCGCGCTGGTTCTACTCAGAGGTGGCCAGGCGGCCCAAACCGAGGCGGATGGCGAGGGCCGTCCGCCGGGAGGAGCGCTGGCGACGCCCCGTCATCCGCGCGAAGATCGCGGTTCAGGAGTTCGTCTCCGGGCGCCACGACCTGCCATCGCCACCCAGACGCATGCAGCGCGGTTAGGTCGTGTCCCGTGATCTTTCTAGCCTCGCTCCAGATTGATGGTGAGCGGCATGAGAATCGCATTGGGAACCATCCCGTTCGGCACCACCGTGGACGAGGCGACCTCGTTCGCCATCCTCGACCGGTTCGTCGAGCGCGGTGGGACGATCACCGACACGGTGAGGACACGTTCAAGTCGGCGAGGAGACGCTGGACTACGTGCGCTCAGAGGGTGATCTGACCATCTGGGTTTACACCTCGCTGCCGGGCGGCGCCTACACGGGCAAGCCGCTGCCGAGCACTACGATCACCCCGGCACCGTACGGAGGCTCGCCGCGCTCGATGAGGTGGCCGGCGAGCTGGGCGCGACCCGTAACCAGGTGGTGCTCGCCTGGCTCCGGGCGCAGGAGATCGTGCCGATCGTGGGAGTGAGATCCGCCACTCAGCTCGACGAGCTGCTCACCGACATCAAGCTCGATGGCGAACCCCTGGTCCGTCTCAATACCCCTGCCTGATCGGAAACCCCGTGGCACGCACCATCGGCCGGGCCCGATTGATGTGTGGGACCGGCCCCAGGCGACGCGGCATGTGTCGTGACGAGTGGAATGACGCCGTGACCACCGTCCGCTACACCGAGGCGGTCACCTGATTCGGCGGCCGTTGCGATAGGGGCCGGTGTAGGTGAAGGCCCATCGGTCGGGGCCGATCTGGCGGCGTATGTAACGGTCGGGGTGCCGGTAGCGGTCCCGGTTGTGATGTTGGCAGGTGGGGCCGAGTTTGGCGAGGTCGGTGCGGCCGCCGTCGCTCCAGTTGTCCACGTGATCGACCTGACACATGCTCGCCGGGAGGGGACAGCCGTCCACCATGCAGGTGGCGTAACGAGCCAGGACGGCGCGACGCTGGGCGGGGGTGGCCAGCCGGACTTTGCGACCCATGTCCAGGACCTGCCCCTGGGCGTTCATGATCAGGCGTATGAGGGTGGAGGTGCGGGCCAGGCGGTGGACGTCGGTGATCGGCAGCAGTTGCCCGGTGGACAGCAGCAGCCCGGGCAGGGCGCGCAGCGCGGCCTGCCATGGCCAGCCCGCAGCCCCGCCAAAGCTGTCGGTCCCGGCAAGGCTGTCGGTCTGTCGCCAAGGCGGCCGCTCCCGTCGTGCCCAGGGCTCCCTCGGCCCTTGTCCTTGCTCCCCCGGCCCTTGCCTTTGCTCCGGCCGCCGATCCCGCTGCCCTCGTTCCGCTTCCAGCCACCGGTCCCGCGGTCCCCGTTCTCGCCCGGCCCGGCAGTGTCCGACCCGGCAGTGTCCGACCCGGCAGTGTCCGGCCCGGCAGTGTCCGGCCCGCTCGCGCCCGGCATCGTCATACATGTCCCGGTTGCCTCCGGCCCGGAGCCCTCACGCTCGACCTTGGGGCCGGGTCTGGCCTCGCCGGGTTCATCTTCCGATCCGGCTTCCTGCCGGGCGGTCTCGCAGCCGTGTTCGGCCTGGTCGGGTGCTTCCCGGCCGGCCTCGATGTTCACGTCACTCTCGTCACGCGACGGGTTACCCTCACCCACCGAAAGATCACCCGGCGCGGTGTCAGCAGGCGCGGTGTCAGCGGGCGCGGTGTCAGCGGGCGCGGTGTCAGCGGGCGCGGGGTCACCGGACGGTGGGTCACCGGACGGTGGGTCGCTGGGTGGAGCGTCATCGGGCACGGTGTCGTCGGACACGGTGTCGTCGGGGAGGGATTCGGCGTTGACCAGCACCAGCAACTCGGCGGTGATCTGCTGCTCCAGCAGCGCGATGAACGCGTCGGCGTTGCGGACCCGAAGCGGCCGCTCGTCGCCCTTGGCTTTGGGCTTGGCGTAGGCGTCGAGCAGGGTGCGCAGCCGGGCGGCGGCCTCCCGCGGCAGGCGGAACTCGCCCTCCATCCCGCCCGAGTCGGTCTCCCGCACCAGCAGGAACCGCGCGTCGTGGTCGGCGTCGACCTCTTTGATCACCCCGTCGGGATCCAGCACGGCCCGCAAATAGCGGCCCGCCTTGGCGATCTCCTCCGGCCCGGCCGCCTCGGCCAACTCCAGCAGAATCGTCTCGGCGTTGGCCGCGTCGGCGTCACTCAGCCCGGCGGTGGCCGCGCAGATCGCCGTCACCACCGCCTCGCTCAGGCTCCCGGCGGCGTACCCGGCCTTCACCTGCGCCAGGCGTTCCAGCTCCATGCCCAGGCCCACCACGCGGTTGGCGACCCGCCGGCTCGTCCCGCACACCGACCGCAGCCAGGTCCTGGTCGAGGCATGCCCGCGCTCACGGGCCGCCCCGGCCGCATGCACCCGCTGGGCACGCACCGCGATCGCCGCCTCCAGCCGATCCCGCGCGAAGATCAGCTCCTCCAACTGGGCCAGACACTCCTGGGGCGCGTCCGGGACCGGGGTCAACGCCAGCGCCAGCGCGGACTCCCGCACCACCGACACCAACGGCCACGACCCCGCCCCAGCCTCTTCAGCCCCCTCAGAATCAACGGTGTCAGCTTCAACACCGTCAGCTTCAGCTTCCTCGCATCCGCCGCGATCAGACACGCAGCCTTCCCCAACTGGAGCGGGCCGTTCACCCTCACCGCTGCCTGTGTCCGTTCGCTGGTCCGCCTGGTCGTCCACATCGTCGTGATCACCAGTGGGGTCGGCTAGGTCGCGGCTATCGAAGCCGTCACCGAGGCACGCGGCACCTGATACACCGTCACCTGATACACCGTCACCTGGCGCACCGTACTGGGACCCAGCGTTCGGGAGCGCGGCGTCCGAGGATATTCCGGGGACGGAGGTGAGCCAGTCACGCCAATCAGACCACTGCCGAGAACGCACCCAACCGCCCGAGGCGCGGGCGGCCGCCGCTGCCTGCACCGCGGCCCACCACCGCGGACCCGGCAGCGTCCCATCCCCGAAAATCGGCAGATCCGGGGGATCTGACAAGTCCGGGCGAGGGTGGACAGTCGCATCCGGGTTGGGGAGGCCTGCGGGCGTTGTGACGCGCGCCTCCGCTGGCTTCATCAGCCACACCCTCTCGAACTCGACACTCCCGTCACTTTCGAAAATCTGTTGGAATTCTCTCACGCATGGCTGAGAAATGGCAACTGTTCTCGTGGTTAAATCCTAAACAAATACGGGAATTAAATGCCGATTGCGTAGAATGTGTCCAATGTTGAGAACGGTCATGTTTGCCGATTGGAGTGCAAGATCACCAAAGGTGTCGGTCGGGTTCAAGGTGATCAGATGTCAACTTCTACAAGATCACGAATGTCGTTCGTCCAGGCCAAGAAGCCAATGTAAGAAAAACTGCAAGATCGCGGCATGGGGGTATGTGGCACCGCCCTTGGTTAAGTGACATATCGATCTCTGTGTCCGTTTCGACGGCAGTGGCATCGTTCGTGCAACGGTTGCCGGCAGGCACAGCGAGTGATCACGGAATAGCAAAACTCCTGGTAGGACATGGGTTGTCGAGACACAGCCCTAACCAGGAGTTTCGTTGTCGCAGTCTGGCACGCTCATGCCCTCTTCGTCCATGCCGATGCCGCTCTCGACGGAGAGGCCGACGTCGATTCCGAGGAGGAACGACAGCGGCGGCTGCTGCGCGAGATGGTGGTAGCCGGGCCGGGAGGTGCGCTCGGTGGCGGAGCGGGGTTGTTGACGCAGGTCGTGCCCGCCGACGCGATCGCCGATGCAGTGCACCGCTCCGGGCATGTCGACCAGCGTCGGCGGACACTGACCGGCGAGGTCATCGCCGCCACCCTGCTCAACCTCGCCATGTACAGCGACGAGGGATACGACAGCGTGGTGGCACGGACCTTGGCACGGAGGGGACTGCCAGGACCGCGACCGCCGGGCGAAAAGACCCCGACCGGGTCGGCCTTGTCGCAGGCCCGCACCGGCTTCCCGGCCGAGGTGATGCGGCTGTTGTTCGACACGCTCGCCCGGCTGGACGGGCCCACCTTCCCGCAGGTGAAGGGGGCGTCGCTGTTCGGGCTGGCGGTGACCGCGTTCGACGGGACCACCCTGGACCTGTCCCATCAGGGGACCGTGGAGCAGGAGTTCGCGATCCCCGACGGCGGCCGTTACCCCCAGGCGCGGGTGGTCACCTTGGCCTACTGCGCCACCCGCCGGCTGCTGGCCGCTGCCGTCGATTCCTACCAGGTGGCCGAGTGCGGCTGCACCCGGCCAAGACCAAGATTGTGTACTGCAAGGACCGTAACCGGCGTCTGGCTCATGAGCAGACGTCGTTCACGTTCCTGGGGTATACCTTCCGGGCCAGGAAAGCACCGAACCGGGATGGGACGAGCATGTTCGCGGCGTTCCTCCCGGCGGTCAGTAAGGACGCCCGCAGGAAGATGGGCGAAGTGATCCGTTCCTGGCGCATCCATCTGCACACCACCACCGATCTGGCGGAACTCGCCCAGTGGATCAATCCGGTCGTCCGCGGCTGGATGAACTACTACGGCAGGTTCTACCGGACCGAGCTCGACGCTCTTATCCGGCGCATCAACACCTACCTGGTGCGCTGGGGGCGACGGAAGTTCAAACGGCTGAGGTCGTTCAAGAAAGCCAAGAGGTGCTGGAACGTCAGCCCGCCCTGTTCGCTCACTGGGCCCTGGATGACCGAGTTCTGACGGATTGGGATGAGACGAGCGGAGTGACGGGAGACTGTCACGCTCCGTTCTGTGGGGGCCCGGGGGTGTGAGATTCCCCCGGGCCACCCGGCGGGTATGTGGGGGCACATGGGGCAACGCGCCTGGATTGGCGATCGTGGGGATCGGCGTCCTGGTGAATTTTGTTGGGATGTGGGGGTATTTACGAGGGGAACAGTGGCTCTGCGGCGGAAGGTGACGAATGGAATCCCGCGAGCAGTTCATGTTCCAGAAGATGGCGGCCGGGCTGAAACAAGAGGCGGCACGCCTGACCGGTGATCGTCTGCTGGCCGCCGAGGCCCGCACAGAGGAGGCCGAGGCCCGGTTGTGCCTGACGTGGTACGACATCGTCGACGCCACCTGGCGCATCCGCCTGCTCTACGGTGTGTCCGGATAGCCGGTCATGGCAGGCATAGCCGGCCGGCTGGGCCGGGACATCGGAGAGGGGACGTAGTGATCACGGTTGAATTGTCCGCTTTCCACCCTTCGCCTCGTCGAGGACGTCCGTGCTGTTCTCGGACGGTACGGTCGGTTGCTCGCCGGTGGTTACGCGCTGCGTGCGCATGGCCGCATGGGTCGGCCAGTCGACGGCCTTACGTTCGCGACCGCGGCCGAGACGCCGCTGGCCGAGGTCGCCGACACGGTAGCGGCGGCTTTACGAACGACCGGGCTGTCGGCCGAAGCCGCGGAGACCGGCTCGCGAATGGGCCGCGTGGCCGTCACAGACGAGATCACCGGGCGGATGTGCGAGGTGAATCTGCTCCGCGAAGCCCTGCGGGACCGGCCTTCCATCGTCGAACCATGCCCTGTGGTGGGTCTCGACGACGCGGTTGGTCTCAGGGTCAGGGCGCTCCACGGCCGCGGCCTGGCACGAGACTTCGTCGATGTGGCCTCGGTTTCCGACCTGTACGGCTTCCGCACGCTCGAACGGCTCGGTGCCCGGCACGACGACGACTGGCGTACGGAGGACCTGGCCGAACGGCTGGAAACAGTCGATCTCCTGGCGGACGAGGTGTTCGCCGAATGCGGCCTCGATGAGGAGTGGATCGCCGAAGTGCGCCGTTTCGCCTACGCCTGGGTGGAGGACATCAAGCTCCGCAGGGTCGATGACGGCGACGCCGAGTTCGACGTGGACATCCCCGAGGTGGATTGAGCCTCCCAGTCGGGCTGACCTGCCCGTGGGAGCGTCGTGAGCAGGGCTTACACCGGTCAACAGCTTGTCCCGACCGAGGACCGGGAAGTTCCGGAGTGCGTTACCTCTCCTTCACACCGCGGCGGGCGCGCGTGCGGGCGCGCCCGGACCCGTGGTCTGAGGCGGGGCGCTCCGTTGGTGTCACACCGGGGCGCCCCGCCGCTCTCCTTTCTTGGTTCTCCTGTCTCAGCTCTCCTTACCTGTCGCGTAATCGCCTGCTTTTCCGGGTTCCACCAGACTCCGACATGTGCCGTACGAGTGGCCGTACGAGCGACGGAACCACGAGGAGAGTGTGAGGAGCCGGAGATGTTCTTCGAGACCCCGGATGGGACCCGCCTGGCCTACGAGAGCTATGGCAGGGGTGCGCCAATCCTGTTCGCCGCGAGCTGGGCACTGAGCGGCGACATGTGGGAGTACCAGATCCAGTTCTTCGTGGAACGCGGGTACCGGTGCATCACACTGGACCGGCGCGGGCACGGCCGGTCCGATCGGCCGTCCGACGGCTACGACCTGGACGCCTCCGCCGATGACATCGCGGCGCTGATCGAACACCTCGACCTGTACGAGGTGACGCTGGTGGGACATTCGGCAGGCGGTGCCGAGTTGGCCCGCTACCTGGCCAGGCACGGAGACGGCCGGGTCGCCCGCGTCGCGTTCATCTCCGCCGTGCTGCCTTTCCTGAAGCGGACCGATGACAACCCGGAGGGCGCTCCCGAAGCCGCGCTGCGTGCCACGCTCGCCGAGTTCAGAACCGATCGGCCCAAGTGGTTCGCCAAGCAGACGCAGATATGGTTCGCCACCCACCTCGGCAACGACGTCTCGCCCGCGCTCATCGACTGGATGCTCGCACAGTGCCTGGCCACGTCACCGTGGGCGACGGCGCGGCTCTTCGAGGCCGCCTTCCACGCCGACCATCGGGCCGCGCTGCGTGCGATCACTGTGCCCGTGCTCGTCGTGCACGGTGCCGCGGACGCCTCGGCACGCGTCGAGATCACCGGACGCCGTACGGCCGCGCTCGTGCCCGGCAGCCTCTACCGGGAGTATCCGACGGCCGGCCATGGCCTGTTCGTCACGCACGCGGACGAGCTCAACGACGATCTGCTCGCCTTCATCAAGGGCTGAGTCCGGCGATTTCCAGGGGACTAACCGGAGATCCTCCGGCCTGAGATTTAGAGTGAGGATCATGTCGCGACCCACAGCTTTGATCACGGGAGCCTCGCGGGGGGTGGGCGCCGCGATCGCCCGGACCCTGGCCCCCACACACGCCCTACTGCTCGGCGGGCGGGACCGCGCCGCGCTCGACCGGGTCTGCGCCGAACTGCCGGACGCCCGCCCCTGGGCGGTGGAGCTGTCCGGGTTGGCGCCGTCCGACGTCGCGGGGATCGAAGGTCTCGACCGGCTCGACCTGCTCGTGCACAGTGCCGGGATCGCCCGGCTCGGTCATCTCGCCGATACTCCGGCAGAGGTGTGGCGGACGTCCTTCGAGATCAACATCGTAGCGGTGGCGGAGCTGACCCGGCTGCTGCTTCCCGCCCTGCGGGCGGCACGCGGCCATGTGGTGCTCATCAACTCGGGGGCCGGGCGGCGGGCCAACGCCGGCTGGGGCTCGTACGCGGCGAGTAAGTTCGCGCTGCGAGCCTTCGCCGACGTGCTGCGGGAGGAGGAGTGCTCCAACGGCGTACGGGTCACCACGATCTATCCCGGACGAGTGGACACCGACATGCAGCGGGACGTACGGGCCCAGGAGGGAGGTCCCTACCAGCCGGAGCGGTATCTTGACCCCGATTCGGTGGCGAAAGCGGTGCTCGCCGCCGTCACGGCGACGCCGGACGCCCATGTCACCGAGATCACGGTACGGCCGGTCGCCGGTCCAACGCGCTGATCCGCATCGTTTGGGCCGCCTCTGCCCGGGTAGTCGGGGGTTTTCCGGGGACCGCATCCTCCTTGGGGAGGAATCGAAAACCATTCCCCGGTCGTATTAATTTACGGAATCTTTGCCACGGACAATTCGTTGGTCGGGTCAGGAGCCGGGGGAGCCGGATCCGCACAGTGCACATGGTCGCGCGGTGGAAGAGGTGCCAGCGAATGGCGACGGGGAATCGGACGCAGGACCGGCAAGTCTCGGACCGGGACCTGCTCGGGACCTACCTGATCGAGATCGGGCGGGTCCCCCTGCTGACCGCGGAGCAGGAGGTGGAGCTCGCCAAGCGCATCGAGGCCGGGCTCTTCGCGGAGCAGTTGCTCGACAGCGGCCGGGCCGAGCCGAAGATCAAGGATGCGACGGATGAGGAGTTGGAACGCATCGCGGTCTCGGGGCGCCGCGCCAAGGACGAGTTCATTCAGGCGAACCTGCGACTCGTGGTGGCGGTGGCCAGGAAATATTCAGGCCGGGGGATGCCGCTGATCGATCTGGTCCAGGAGGGCAACCTCGGTCTGGTCCGGGCGGTGGAGAAGTTCGACTATCGGCGGGGGTACAAGTTCTCCACCTATGCCACGTGGTGGATCAGACAGGCCGTCGGCCGCTCGATTCACGAGCAGGCGCGGCCGGTGCGGCTGCCCACGCACGCGGGGGAGCAGATGACCCGGCTGATGCGGGTCCGCAGGGACATGCTGGCCGAGTTCGACACCGAACCGTCCGACGCGGAGCTGGCCGAGGTGCTCGACCTGCCGATCGAGCGGGTGCAGGAGCTGCGCCGCTGGGCCAGCGACCCGGTGTCGCTGCAGCTCGGTGTGGGTGATGAGGACGAGACCGAGCTCGGTGACATGCTCGCTGACGACACCTGGGCCGACCCCGAGGAGCAGGCGATGGCCACACTCGACAAGGAATGCCTGGAGGACTGGCTGACCGGGCTGGAGGGTCAGGTCAGCGAGATGCTGCGCTGGCGTTACGGCCTGGTCGACGGCCGTGAGCACACTCTGACCGAGGTGGGGCAGCGTTACGGCATCGGTCGTGACCGTGCCCGGCGGCTGGAACGCGACGCGCTCTCGCGTCTGCGCAAGATGGCGACCGCCGCCGCCTGAGCCGCTGAGCTCCGCGAGCCGCTGAGTCAGATCGCAAGGACGCGCACCCGGGGAGGGTGCGCGTTTTCGCGTCTCGGCGGGCATGTGCCCGCGATCCTCAGGAAGAGCTTCGGGGGGTCCGGCGCGCTCGGACCGGAGCCCCGGGCGGCGCGGGCTTGACGTCGAGAGTCCGCTCCCGAGAGACTCTGGGCGCAAAGAAACAGAAATGTCATCTTGCATGGGGGATTGTACGGGGGCCTGTCGTAGACAGGCATAGACGGGCAACTGCGGTCGCCGGACGCGGAGACTGCTGTCGGCTGCTGTGAAGGCGGATCGGGCGAAGATCCTCTTACCTGTTCGTAACGATTACGTGGCGCAACCGGGGCAGGGGCACCTATCCGCGTGACCTTGTGGTCGAATTGTCCCGCTTGTACAGCTATGTCACTCATGCTGTCAGAACGCGTGAAGGCAGGCCGAAAAGATGGCGGGGCCGGTGAGCATGGAGAAACCGAAGACCGACAATCAGGGGTGGCAGCGCCGTCTGGCGCTGCGTAACTGGCGGGTGCCCACCCGCCTGACCGCCCTGATCGTCGCTCCGACGCTCGTCGCCGTGCTCGTCTCGGGCCTGCGTGTCTCCCAGTCGATCGAAGACCTCGGCCGCTACCAGGTGGCCAGATCCGCCGCGGAGTACTCCGTACACCTGCGCGACTTGGCCGAGCAGCTCGCGCTGGAGCGGGACATCGGAGCCTGGGGCGGTCCCCTTCGGCGCAAGTTCAACGTCGACGGGCAGACCGAGCTGACCCGGTCGCAGCAGCGGGCGGTCGTGGATCCGCTGGTCACCCAGGTGAAGGCCGATCTCGAGAAGATCGCCGAAGACTTCGGACGGCGTGCCGCCGATCAGGCGCAGCAGGTCGGCAACCGGCTCACGAGCC
The DNA here is from genome assembly GCF_042435035.1 of Sphaerimonospora cavernae. NCBI lineage: Bacteria > Bacillati > Actinomycetota > Actinomycetes > Streptosporangiales > Streptosporangiaceae > Sphaerimonospora > Sphaerimonospora cavernae. Next base: position 8,198 of record NZ_JBHMQT010000021.1, on the reverse strand, counting down.
TTCCCGAAATGCGTGAGGACGGAGACCCCGGTAGCTACTCCACCCTGATCGACGGCATCCTCCGGTTGCAGGACGAGATCAGCGAGGCCGGCGTCGTGCTCGAGTTGACCGGCGGTATCCGCGCGCTGAACGCACTCGCCCACCTGAAGGAGGAGGTGGCCCTCCAGCGGTCGCTGCTGACCAAGGAGTTCAAGGAGCGAAGGCAGACCTTCACCGCCCCCGAGCTTCAAGGCATCCTCGCCTCCCAGGCGCGACAGCAGGGTTATCTCACCACGTTCAACCGAGAGGCACCGCCGGAGGAGAGCCGCCGCCTGTCGGCGCTCCTCAACCAGAAGGACATCGTGGACGTCGACCTCACCAGGTCGTGGGCGGTGACGCTGGGACTCCAGGGCCACTCCCTCGCCAGGTACGTCGGCCGGGAAAGGCTGCTCCAGCGCTGGTTCCAGCACAGCACCAAGGCGATCGAGCAGATGGCCGCCGTCGAGCAGCGGGTCTCGTCCCTCGTGCTCGACCGAGCCCGGCAACTGCAGTCCAGTGAGCAGCGCAACGCGGTGACCGCCGCGATCATGATTCTGGCCCTCCTCGTCCTGGTCATCGTCACCACCGCGCTGATCGCGCGATCGATGGTGCGTCCGCTCCGGCGATTGCGGGCGGAGGCGCTCGACGTGGCCGGGCGGCGGCTGCCCGACGTGGTGCGGCGGATGCGGGAGTCGGACGAACCCGACCGTGAGCAGCCGATCCAGGGGATCGTCATGGACAGCGATGACGAGATCGGCGAGGTGGCGCAGGCCTTCGACGAAGTCCACGCCCAGGCGCTTCGCCTGGCGGCCGAGGAGTCCCGACTGCGTTCCAACGTGAACGCGATGTTCGTGAACCTGTCGCGTCGTACGCAGACGCTCGTGGAGCGGCAGATCTCGCTGATCGACGGTCTGGAGCGAGGCGAGGAGGACGGTCAGCGGCTGGCGGACCTCTTCAAGCTCGACCATCTGGCCACTCGCATGCGCCGAAACAGTGAGAACCTGCTGGTCCTCGCCGGGCACGAGCCGCCGCGGAAGCGGAGCAGGCCCGCGCGCCTGGTCGACGTGGTCCGTGCCTCGCTCTCGGAGGTCGAGGACTACGAGCGCGTCACGGTCAAGGTGCACCGCAGCATCGCCGTTGCCGGTCACGCCGCCAACGACGTGATCCACTTGATCGCGGAGCTCGTGGAGAACGCGATCGCGTTCTCGCCGCGCAACACCAGGGTCGTCGTGTCGAGCAGCCCGGTGGAGGGAGGCGCGGTCATGCTGGGCGTCAGCGACGCCGGGATCGGCATGTCCCTCGAGGAGATCGCGGAGATCAACCGGCGCCTCGCGGAGCCGCCGACAGTCGATGTTTCCGTCGCCCGCCGGATGGGCCTGTTCGTGGTCGGACGTCTCGCGCTCCGGCACGGCATCCGCGTCCAGCTCCGGCGGGGTGACGGCGCCGGGGTCATCGCGATGGTGCTCTTCCCCGCACAGCTCGTCTCGGACGCCGACCAGCCGTCGCCCATGGCCCCCCCGGCCCCGGGTGGCCAGCTTGGAGGCGGCCCGTTCGGAGGCGGCCCGGCCAGGGGGAACCAGGGCGGCACCGCCGGCCCGCCCGCCCGGCAGCCGTTCGCCGAGCCGGTTCCCGGTGGCAACGCGTTCCAGCCCTGGGGGGCGGCGGGAGGCGGCAGCGGAACCAGGGGCAGTGGCGGCATGGGTGGCGCCGGGGGGAACGCGCCGACAGGCATCGGGCGCAGGTCGTTCCAGACAGCTGAGAACGCCACGGGTGGCGACGCCGGGACGTTCGCGCCGTTCGGTGCGCCGACGCGGGACATCACCACGACTCCGCCCTTCGGCACGCCGGTCCCGCCGCCGTCCGCCGATCCGTACGGGACGCCCCCCGAGCCGTTTTCGGCTCCACAGCTCGCCGAGCCCTTCGGGGCTCCGCCCTACCTGGGCACCCCGGCCTTCACCGAGCATTCGGGTGTCTTCCCGGTCGAGGATCCGGCCTCGGTCACCGGGCCTCTCCCGGCGGTGAACGACACACCGCTGGAGCGTGGGGACGAGTTCCTGCCGATCTTCGCATCGGTCGAGTCCGCATGGTTCCAGCGCCCGACGCCGAGCCAGACCGCGCAGCCCGCTCAGGCCGCGCAGGCCGATCCGAGGGCGCAGGCCGATCCGGCGGCGGGCCGGCGGGACGCGTCGCCGCAGGAACCCGCCGCACAGGGTTCGCCGGTGTTGGGCTCGCCCATCTCCGGATCGGCGGATCCGCAGATGGGCGAGCCGGAGGGAGGATGGTGGTCCCGGGCCGACAGCGGCTTCCAGGCGGCGGCCAGTGCACGGGATCCGCAGCTCGGCGGCGTCACGGCCGCCGGGTTGCCCAAGCGGACGCCTCGGGCCAATCTGGTCCCCGGCTCGGTGGGTGCGGCGGAGAGCGCGTCACCGGCTCCGCGTCCCGCGGTGTCGGCCGAGGCGGTTCGCAGCCGCCTGTCCAGCTTCCAAAAGGGCGTACGGCGGGGCCGGGCCGAACTGGCCGACGGACCCGCCGATGGGTCGGGTAACGAGGAGGAGGGCTCGTGACTGAGCTGAGCGTGGAGGTACGCAGATTCGACTGGCTGATCACTGAGTTCGTCAGCTCGACGCCGGGCGTGGCGCACGCGGTGGTGGTGTCGGCGGACGGTCTGCGGCTGGCCCAATCGGACGGTTTTCCGCCCGACCGGGCCGACCAGCTCGCCGCCGTCGCCGCAGGGCTGCTCAGCCTCACCGCGGGTGCCGCGAGGGTGTTCGAGGGCGGACCGGTAACGCAGACGGTCGTTGAGATGCAGCGCGGTCTGCTGCTCGTCATGGCGATCAGCGACGGGTCGTGCCTGTCGGTGCTGGCCTCGCCCGACTGCGACATGGGCCTGGTGGCCTACCAGATGACCCTGCTGGTCGAGCGTGCCGGTCAGGTGCTCACCCCGGCACTGCGCGCCGAACTCCAGACCTCTCGCCGGTAACGGGCAGGGGAGGCGGGTATGCGCGCGGGTGACGGGGCGGAGGACGAGCCTCTGTTCCGTCCTTACGCCGTCACCGGTGGACGATCCGAGCCGCGTTACCACATGGCGATGGAAACCCTCGTATCATCGGTGACCTTGAAGAGCGATGATTATTCCCTGCTCACCCCAGAGCAGGAATCGATCATGATGCTATGTCGTTCCGTACGATCGGTCGCGGAGGTCTCGGCGCTGCTCCGGGTCCCCCTCGGCGTGGCCCGCGTGCTCATCGCCGACATGGCCGACGAGGGTCTGGTGCGCCTGCACATGCCGCAGCTCGAACAAGGGCAGCCAGACCTCAACCTGCTCGAAAGGGTGCTCAGTGGACTACGCAGGCTCTAGTCGTGGGCTGACCTCGACGAAGATCGTCGTGGCGGGTGGGTTCGGCGTTGGGAAGACGACCTTCGTGGGTGCCGTCTCCGAGATCCTCCCGCTGACCACCGAGGCCGTGATGACCGACGCCAGCGCCGGCATCGACGACCTGGGCCTCACGCCGAACAAGACGACGACCACGGTCGCGATGGACTTCGGCCGGCTCTCGCTGGATCAGGACCTGATCCTCTACCTGTTCGGGACGCCCGGCCAGCATCGGTTCTGGTTCATGTGGGACGACCTCGTTCGGGGTGCGATCGGCGCGGTGGTGCTGGTGGACAGCCGTCGGCTGGCTGACTGCTTCCCCGCCATCGACTACTTCGAGGAGGCCCAACTGCCGTTCCTGGTCGCGCTGAACGGCTGGGACGGTCAGTACCTCCACTCGGAGGAGGAGGTGCGGGAAGCCCTGTCCCTGCCTCCGCACGTGCCGATCGTCCGTACGGACGCGCGCTCCCGGGATGCGGTGAAGTCGACCCTCATCAGCCTGGTGGAGTATGTGCTGACGGTCAGGGCGGCCTACGGCCGCGCCTACTGATGCGATCTTCTCGTCAGCCCGTGCGGAGAAGCGCGACCCCGCGGACCGCCGTGCCCGGATGATCCCCACAGGTGGCGGGCGTGGCCGACGAGGCACAATTTGCTAATCAAGCCTGTCCGATATTTAGTTAATTAAGGTCATATACGTGCCCGGTTGGGCTGTTTGTGCACGGGTGTTCGGTTGGCCTCCCCGGTGTCGGTGTGCTGCAATTACCCTCGCCTGCAGGACGTCTCAACTGTCACGACTGCGCACTCGTCGAGAGACACTCCCCCCTGCGCGCACATACGGCGAGAGGTTGCTAAGCCTGTGAGGACACAAGACCCCCGGACCGACGAGAGCCCAGGGACCGGGGTTCCGGCTGAGCAGGAGCCAGATGAGGGAAGCCGGTTCCATCTGCGCAACTGGCGGGTGCGGTCCCGGCTGGTGGCGCTGATCCTCATTCCGACCCTGGCGGCCCTGCTGCTCGGTGGTCTCCGGGTGGTCGCCTCCCTCGACACCGCCGCCGGGTACCAGCGGGCGAACGACCTGGCCCGCCTCGTGGAGAGCGTGGCCGGGCTCACCCACGAACTGCAGGCAGAGCGGGACCGGGCCGTCTGGAACGCTGCCATCGGCAGACCGGCGAAGGCCGTCGCGGCGGTGAACGTGCAGATCAAGCTGGCGGATACGGCGCTCGCCGATGTACGCAAGCTCGCCACGGATGCGCGTTCCAAGGTGGGCGATCACGCCGGCGACGAGGTCGAGCACATCCTCGCCAAGCTGGACAGCCTGGAGCCGTTGCGTAAGCAGGCGGTGGAAGGCAGCCTGCTTCCGAGTGCGGTCCTCGAGCAGTACTCCCTCGTCATCGAGAACCTTCTCGCGCTGCAGGACGAACTGGCCAAGGGCGCCCAGGACGACCGGCTCGCCGCCATGTCGGTCACCCTCTCCGCGCTCGCCAGGGCCAAGGAGAGCGCCTCGGTGCAGCGCGGTCTCCTCACCACCGTGCTCCCGGCCAGGCGGTTCGAGCAGGCGCAACTGCAGGACTTCCTCGGCGCCATGTCCGCTCAGGACCGCGAGTTGCGGGACTTCCGCAAGAGCGCGTCCCGCGAAGAACGGGCCGACTACGACTCGATTGTCACCGGCGACAAGGTCGACGACGCCGAGTTCCTCCGTACGCTCGTGCTGGACCGGGCCAACGCCGGTTTCCCGCTCAACGGTCTCGACCTCACCGCACGCGACGACATCCGCAGATGGTTCGACGCGATGACCCAGCCGATCAACCGGATGCGCACGGTCGAGGCCAAGCTGAATTCGTCGATCGTCGCCAGGAGCCAGGTGCTCAAGGACGACGAGCAGCGGCGTGCCCTGATCGTGGCCGGGGCCGTGGGTCTCCTGCTGCTCATCGTGCTCGCCATCACCACGGGCGTCGCCCAGTCGCTGGTGCGGCCGCTGCGCCGGTTGCGCGGCGAGGCGCTGGAGATCGCCGGACACCGGCTGCCCGGCGTTGTTCAGCGGCTCCGGGAGGCCGGCGACACCGGGGAGACCCCGCACATCGCGCCCATCGGGGTGGTGGCTCGCGACGAGATCGGGGAGGTCGCGCGGGCGTTCGACGAGGTCCACCGCGAGGCCGTACGGCTGGCGGGCGACGAGGCGCGGCTGCGCAGCAACGTCAACGCGATGTTCGTGAACCTGTCGCGTCGTACGCAGACGCTGGTGGAGCGGCAGCTCTCGCTGATCGACGGTCTGGAGCAGAGCGAGCAGGACGAGCGGCGGCTGGGCGACCTGTTCAAGCTCGACCACCTCGCCACCCGCATGCGGCGCAACAGCGAGAACCTCCTGGTCCTCGCCGGCCAGGAGCCCGCCCGCCGCTGGGGTCAGCCGGTGCCGATCGTCGATGTCGTCCGTGCCTCGCTGTCCGAAGTCGAGGGGTACGAACGAGTCGACGTTCAGGTCCAGCCCGGCGCCGCGGTCCTCGGACAGTCGGTCAACGACGTCGTCCACCTGGTGGCGGAGCTGGTCGAGAACGCCGTCTCGTTCTCCCCACGCGAGACCAAAGTCATCGTCTCGAGCAACCGCATCGACGGCGGTGGACTCATCATCTCCATCAGTGACCGCGGGATCGGCATGACCTCCGAGGAGCTGGCGCAGACGAACCACCGCCTCGCCAACCCTCCGGTCGTGGACGTGTCGGTGTCCCGCCGGATGGGCCTGTTCGTGGTCGGCCGCCTGGCCCTGCGCCATGGCATCCGTGTCCAGCTGCGCCAGCAGGACGTCGGCGGGCTGACCGCGATGGTGCTGCTGCCCGAGTCGCTGCTCGCCCACCAGGGACCGGCGTTCCCGGGCGTGGCGGGGATACCGGGTGCCCTGGACACGTCCGGTGACATGAGCATGCCCGGGCAACTGGGCATGTCCGGGCAACTGGGCATTTCCGGACAGCCAGGAATCCCTGGACAGACGGGCATGCCGGAGCCGACCGCCCCGAGCCCCTTCGAGCCCGCGTCGCGGCCGCCGATGTTCGGAGCCGACGCGCCTGGCCTGAATACCCCCGGCGTGGGCACCGCCGGGCCGGGGACCCCACGTGGCGACTCCTTTGAGCGTGGTCCGTTCGAGAGCGGGCCGTTCGAGCGTGGTCCGTTCGAGAGCGGGCCCTTCGGGAGCAGCCCCTCGGGACGGAACTCCGGCGCTTCGAGCTCCACTGGCCCGGTCTCCCCGTCGAACGATCCGTTCGAGACGACGAAGTTCGACTTCGACGTGAATCCTGCCGACAGCAACCCGTTCGACACCAACCCCTTCGCCCGCGGCCAGATCGGGGAGGCTCCCCTGGACACGCCCTGGCCGGGGCACCTCCCCCCTCCGGGCAGCACCTCCTGGCCCGGTCTGCCCGCTCAGGACCGGATCGGCGTCGAGAGCGGCATCGAGAGCAGCACCGGGGGCGAGTGGCCGGGATGGTCCGGACGAGGGGCGTTCGAGGGTGACATCGATCACACCGGGCCGCTCCCCGTGGTCCGCACGTCGCCGATGGAGGCGGAGGAAGAGTTCTTGCCGATCTTCGCCGCCGTTGAGTCCGGCTGGTTCAGGAAGGTCGACCTCCCCGACGAGAAGAGCGACTCCGACGACACCCCGGCCACCAAGGCGTGGTCGTCCCCGGCGGACTCCGGCTGGCAGGCGGCGAAGGCCGTGGCCGAGCCCACGCTCGGTGGGGTCACCGCCTCCGGGTTGCCGAAGCGGGTGCCCAAGGCCAACCTGGTCCCCGGCTCCGCCACGGCCCCGGCCTCCGCTCCCGTCCCCGCCGAGCAGGCGAGTGCCGCCGCGGCGACCACGCCGCCGCCCGCCCTTTCGCCCGAGCGGGTGCGCAGCAGGCTCGCCAGCTTCCAGCAGGGTGTACGGCAGGGCCGCGCGGTGGCGCGTGGAGAGGCCGACGAGGACCAGCCATACCCTGGGGCGGCGCCGCTGGGCGATCCTGCTGCCCAGGAGACTGAGAAGGAGGACTGATGAGGGAGATGAGCCAGGCCGCGCGCGGCGTCAACTGGTTGATCACGGATTTTGTGAACAATGTGCCCGGTGTGGCCCACGCCGTGGTGGTGTCCTCGGACGGTCTGCCGCTGGCATTCTCTGACGGGTTTCCCAAGGATCGGGCCGATCAGTTGGCGGCGGTAGCGGCCGGTCTGATCAGTCTGACGCAGGGTGCGTCCCGGGTGTTCGAGGGCGGGGCGGTGACGCAGACGGTCGTCGAGATGCAGCGTGGGCTGTTGCTGATCATGTCGATCAGCGACGGGTCGTGCCTGGCGGTTCTGGCGGCGGCCGATTCGGATATGGGCCTGGTGGCGTACCAGATGACGTTGCTGGTGGAACGGGCGGGGCAGGTGCTCACTCCCGCGGTGCGGGCCGAGCTTCAGTCGTCTCATCCGAGGTGACAGACCGGGTGTCCCCGGCGAGTACGGCCGTTAGCAACGACGAGGTCAGGAGGACGTGGTGGCAGGCGGTTGGACCAACGAGCCCTATCCGCCGGTGGACGATGCCCACCGGCACTACGGGGGGGCGAACCCTGCCCCGTCCTCGGCACGGCCGGAGCAGCCCAGCAGCTCTCTGGTTCGCCCATACGCGGTGACCGGGGGGCGTACGGCACCACGTCTCCAACTCGCGATGGAGGCGCTCGTGTCGTCCATCACTCTGGCCAACCAGGACCTTTCCACGCTTACCCCGGAACGGCAGGCCATCTGCTCGCTGTGTCGTCAGGTGCGGTCGGTGGCGGAGGTGTCCGCGTTGTTGCGGATGCCGCTG
>NZ_JBHMQT010000020.1:0-916 GCF_042435035.1 Sphaerimonospora cavernae | reverse complement strand
ATGATCAGGCGTATGAGGGTGGAGGTGCGGGCCAGGCGGTGGACGTCGGTGATCGGCAGCAGGTGCCCGGTGGACAGCAGCAGCCCGGGCAGGGCGCGCAGCGCTGCCTGCCACCGCCGGCCCGCAGCCCCGCCAAGGCTGTCGGTCCCGGCAAGGCTGTCGGTCCCGCCAAGGCTGTCGGTCCCGCCAAGGCGGCCGCTCCCGTCGTGCCCAGGGCTCCCTCGGCCCTTGCCCTTGCTCCCCCGATCCTCGCCTTCGCTCCCTCGGCCCTTGCCTTTGCTCCGGTCGCCGATCCCGCTGCCCTCGTTCCGCTTCCAGCCACCGGTCCCGCTGTCCCCGTTCCCGCCCGGCCCGGCAGCGCCCGGCATGGCAGGGTCCGGCATGGCAGGGTCCGGCATGGCGGGGTCCGGCATGGCGGGGTCCGGCATGGCGGGGTCCGGCATGGCGGGGTCCGGCATGGCGGGGTCCGGCCTGGTCGCACATGCCCCGGTTGCCTCCAGCCCGGAGCCCTCACACTCGACCTCGGGGCCGGGTCTGGCTTCGCCGGGTTCATCTTCCGATCCGGCTTCCTTCCGGGCGGTCTCGCAGCCGTGTTCGGCCTGGTCGGGTGCTTCCCGGTCGGCCTCGATGTTCACGTCACTCTCGTCGCGCGAGGGGTGGCCCTCACCCACCGAGAGATCATCTGGCGCGGTGTCGTCAGGAGCGGTGTCGGCGGACGCGGTGTCGGCGGGCATGGGGTCACCGGACGGTGGGTCGCCGGACGGCGGGTCGCCGGACGGCGGGTCGCTGGGTGGAGCCTGATCGGGCACGGGGTCGGCGGGCACGGGGTCGGCGGGCACGGGGTCGGCGGGCACGGGGTCGTCGGGGAGGGATTCGGCGTTGACCAGCACCAGCAGCTCGGCGGTGATCTGCTGCT
>NZ_JBHMQT010000019.1:0-1541 GCF_042435035.1 Sphaerimonospora cavernae | reverse complement strand
TGATCTGGATCAAAGACCTCACTCGGACCACCTCTTGATCACAACCAAATACGCGCCCTAGCACCGGGCGCAACGGTAGATCGGTGCGGGCCGGGATCGTACGCCGCGGGCTCGACGGCGGTTGAGGCGGGCAGGCCGGCCGAGCGCTCTGCTGCCAGGGCACTCTCGCCGGACCGCACCAGCGTCGCTGTCGGGAACAGCCACACGCCCAGCCGCACCGCACAGCCGTACCGCTGGCGAGCAACGTCCGGGACGGCTGGGCCGGGAGCGGAGGTGGCTGGATCTGTAACCCGCTGAAATCAGTCAGAGCAGCCTAAATTATATAACTTGCCGATTTTTATCATCCCTTATTTGTGTGACATTATTCATTAGCGTCTCATATTGCTCCACAATTGAGTCGAGAAAATCATTGCTTCTCTCCGGCTTTTCGTGAGAGAATTCAGACAGGTTTTCGAAATAGTGAGGAACTGCAGGGAAGGGGGACTGATGGAGCCGGCGAAGCCGATGAAGACAGCGGATCTGTTCGATCCGGATCCGCCGGCTCCCCAGGCTCGGCCGCTGCTGGGTCCGCAGTGGTGGGCCGCGGTGCGGGCCGAGGCGGAGGCGCGTGCCGCCGCCCGTGCCTCGGGTGGCCGTGTCGCGGGTGTTTCGGTGCGTTCTGGGCAGTGGTCTGATTGGCCCGATTGGCTTGCCGCCGTTCCTGATACGCCGCCCGACGCCGCACCCTCCGACACCGCACTCTCTGGCATCGCATTCCCGGATTATGTGGATGCGGGTAGCTTCGTGGCCAATCGCATGGACGCGGACATGGACGCGGTCACCCATGCGGACCACGTGGAGGCTGACGACCGTACGGGTGGGGATGCCCACGCCGATCGCGCGGGAGCGGAGGGCCGCGAGGGTGTGGGCGAGCGCACGGCCGGCCGCGAGGATGGGCGGACAGCTCCGCCGCGAGATGGCTGTGCGGATGGCCCCGACCCCACTGAGGCAGCCGAGGAGCAGACTGAGCCGGCTGAGACTGGGCCGGTGGAGGCTGGGGCTGAGCCGGAAGGGGCTGAGACGGCCGGGACTGGGGCGGCCGAGAGTGGGGCGGCCGAGAGTGGGGCGGGGTCGTGGCCGTTGGTGTCGGCGGTGCGGGAGTCGGCGCTGGCGCTGGCGTTGACTGCGGTGCCGGACGCGCCGGATGTGTGTCTGGCCCAGTTGGAGGAGCTGATCTTCGCGCGGGATCGGCTGGAGGCGGCGATCGCGGTGCGTGTCCAGCGGGTGCATGCGGCCGGGGCCGCTCGTGAGCGCGGGCATGCCTCGACCAGGACCTGGCTGCGGTCGGTGTGCGGGACGAGCCGGCGGGTCGCCAACCGGGTGGTGGGCCTGGGCATGGAGTTGGAACGCCTGGCGCAGGTGAAGGCCGGGTACGCCGCCGGGAGCCTGAGCGAGGCGGTGGTGTCGGCGATCTGCGCGGCTACCGCCGGGCTGAGTGACGCCGACGCGGCCAACGCCGAGCAGATTCTGCTGGAGTTGGCCGAGGCGGCCGGGCCGGAGGA